>JAJZEG010000165.1 GCA_021828605.1 Pseudomonadota bacterium
GGGGCTCGATTTCATCGAAGTGTTGGAACTATTCCTGGCCGATGCTGAAACCGAAGCGGTGATTATGATCGGCGAAATCGGTGGTCAGAGTGAGATCGATGCGGCTGAATTTCTGGCGCGCAATAAAGTGAAAAAGCCGGTGGTTGGCTTTATTGCCGGGGTAACCGCCCCGCCGGGTCGGCGCATGGGCCATGCCGGTGCGGTGATTTCCGGCGGTCGTGACACCGCTCAGGCGAAAATCGAGGCGATGAAAATCGCCGGGATCCATGTTGCCGACAGCCCGGCCTCGTTGGGCTCGACCATGGTCAAGGCGTTGCGCGGTTAAACCGGTTGGTAATTTTTGTCGTCTATCCGCAAGGTTCTCATGCAAATTCAGCATCCCAGCACCTTGCGGATACGCTGCAACCGCGCTTGGAGTTGGACTATGGGCTGGGACGTCGGCATGATGCGTTTGGATGCCGACGGGCAAGTGGGGCGCATCGATCCCGGTGATCGGGCGGGCTGGCTCAGGCAAACGCGGCATCGGTAGGGCCGAGCGGCCCAAAGGATCACGGCCATGGCGGGTATCGATATTTTAGCGACGGCGATGAATGGCAGCAATGCCGCGTTCATTGCCAATTTATACGCCAAATGGGTTGAGGCACCGGACACGGTGGACCGCGACTTCGCTGCCTTGTTTGCCGCCATGGGCGATGAGGCGAAATCGGTGCTGACCGATGCGATGGGCGCGTCCTGGGCGCCGCGTCCGACGGAATTTGCCAGCGATGCGCCAAAGCAGGCCGGTCCCGTGGCGTTTAGCGGTCCGGCGTCACGGCAAACCACCATTGATTCGATCCGGGCGCTGATGTTCATCCGCGCCTATCGGGTGCGGGGGCATTTGGAGGCCGATTTAGACCCGCTGGGTCTGAAGCAGCCCGGTCATCATCCTGAACTAGACCCGGTCAGCTATGGTTTCACCGAGGCTGACATGGACCGGCCGATTTTTATCGACATGGTGCTGGGCCGGGAAACCGCGAGCATGCGCGAAATCATCGGGATTTTGCGCGAAAGCTATTGCGGCAAAATCGCTGTCGAATTCATGCATATTCAGGATCCGGAGCAAAAATCCTGGATCCAGCGCCGCATCGAAGGCGCGCCCTGGCGCAGCGCGTTCGACACAGCGCAACAGCGCACGATTTTACAGCATCTGATCGAGGCTGAAGGCTTCGAGAGTTTTTGCCAGCGCCGCTATGTCGGCACCAAGCGGTTCGGGCTTGAAGGCGGTGAGAGCACGATTCCGGCTTTGCATGAAATCATCGCCACCGCCGCGCGCGATGGGGTGCGCGAGGTCGCCATCGGCATGCCGCATCGCGGGCGGTTGAGCACGCTCGCCAATGTGGTGAAAAAGCCGTTTACCGCTCTGTTCTCGGAGTTCGGCGGCGAAAGTTTCAAGCCGGATGCGGTGCAGGGTTCGGGCGATGTGAAATATCATTTGGGCACCTCCACCGATATCGCGGTGGACGGCAATCAGGTGCATCTCTCGTTGCAGCCCAACCCCTCGCATCTCGAAGCGGTCGATCCGGTGGTGGTTGGCAAGGTGCGCGCGCGCCAGGATATGTCGGGCGATACCCGCGGGCGGCGTTCGGTGATGGCGATTTTGATGCATGGCGATGCCGCGTTCGCCGGGCAGGGCCTGGTCTATGAAACGCTCGCGATGAGCCAGTTGATCGGCTATCGCACCGGCGGCACCGTGCATGTGGTGGTCAATAATCAAATCGGCTTTACCACCGTGCCCGCCCATGCTTATTCGGGCCTTTATTGCACCGATATTGCGAAATCGGTGCAGTCGCCGATTTTCCACGTCAATGGTGATGATCCGGAAGCGGTGGTGTTTATCGCGCGCCTCGCCACCGAGTTTCGTCAGCAATTCGCGGTCGATGTGGTGATCGATTTGGTCTGTTATCGCCGTCATGGCCATAACGAAACCGATGAGCCGGCTTTCACCCAGCCGATCATGTATCAGGCGATCCGCGCGCGCAAAACCACGCTCAGCCTTTATGCCGAACGTCTGGCCGCAGCAGGGTCGGTGAGTGAGGCGGAGGCGAAAAAAATGGCGAGCGATTTCGCCGATACTCTTGAAGCCGCCTACAAGGATGCTAATGGCTATAAGCCGAACAAGGCCGATTGGCTCGAAGGTCATTGGGCTGGTTTGAACGCTGCGCGCGATGAAGATGGCGAGACCGAGGAGCCGACGGCGATTCCGCTGGAGGCGTTGCGCGAAATTGGCCAGGCTTTGGCCCATGCGCCCGATGATTTGGATTTGAACCCGAAAATTGCCCGCCAGCTTGAGGCCAAGCGCGCGATGATCGAAACCGGCACCGGCATCGATTGGGCGACCGGCGAGGCGCTGGCCTTTGGCTCGTTGCTCGTCGAAGGGCATCGGGTGCGCCTATCGGGCGAGGATTGCCAGCGTGGCACCTTTAGCCAGCGTCATGCGGTGTTGATCGATCAGACCAACCAGCATGAATATGTGCCGCTGAATAATATTCGCGACGATCAGGCGAAAATCGAGATTTTCAATTCGCTGCTCTCCGAAGCTGGCGTGCTGGGTTTCGAATATGGCTACTCGGTTGCTGATCCGCATACGATGGTATTGTGGGAAGGGCAGTTCGGCGATTTCGCCAACGGTGCGCAGGTGATTATTGATCAGTTCATCGCCGCCGGTGAGAGCAAATGGCTGCGCATGTCGGGGCTGACCTTGCTGCTGCCGCATGGCCATGAAGGGCAGGGGCCGGAGCATTCTTCCGCGCGGCCTGAGCGGTTTTTGCAGCTTTGTGCGGAAAATAACATGGCGGTGTGCAACATCACCACCCCGGCCAATTTTTTCCATGCACTCCGCCGTCAACTCAAGCGCAATTTCCGCAAGCCGCTGGTGATCATGACGCCGAAATCGCTGTTGCGCCATAAGCTCC
>JAJZEG010000382.1 GCA_021828605.1 Pseudomonadota bacterium
GCATGGTCGCTACGACGCGCGGGTGACGCCGGAGATTGTTCGCTTGCCGGAAAACCGCGTCAATGTGGTGTTCAAATGCGTACAAGGGCCGGAGACTCTGATCAGCCGGATCAATTTCATTGGCAATCATCACTATGACCAGAGCAAATTGCGCGAAGTGATTTCCTCGCGGCAGAATGCCTGGTTCCGGTTTTTGAGCGATTCTGATCATTATGATCCGCAGCGGATCAAATATGATGAGGAATTGCTGACGCGGTTTTATTTCCATCATGGTTATGCCGATTTCAAGCTCGATAGCGCCACCGCCCAGTTGGCACCGAACCGGAAATCGTTTTTTCTGACTTTTGTGATGAATGAGGGGCCGCGCTACCGGGTCAGCTCGGTGCGGGTGGTCTCTTCGGTGCCGCATTTGTCGGGCAAGAGCCTGCGCGCGGAGGTGCCGATCGAAAAGGGCGATATTTTCGACGGTGACGCATTGCGCACCTCGGTCAAACGGATTTCGACCCAAGTGCAGGATAAAGGCTTTGCCTTCGCGCAGGTTGAGCCGGATGTGAAGGAAAACAAGAAAGCGCATACCATCGCGCTGACCTTCAACGTGATCAACGGGCCGCGGGTCTATGTGCGCAATGTCGATATCGTCGGCAATACCCGCACCGAGGATGGTATTATTCGCCGCCAGATCGAGCTGGCGCCGGGGGATGCGTATAACCAGACGGCGGTGAAGCGCTCGAAACGGAATTTAGAGGATCTGGGCTTTTTCAGCAAAAAAGGCCTGAGCGTGAAGCCAGTGCCGGCGGGGCAGCCCGATCAGGTCAATCTGGTCGCCAATGTGCCGGAGAAGGCCAATGGGCAGTTTTCGCTGGGTGGCGGGTATTCCTCGTATCTGGGCGCTTTGGTGAATGTCGGGCTGAGCCAGAATGATTTCATCGGCACCGGGATCAATGCCTCGATCAGTGCGCTGCTCGCGCAGCGCGGGTCGCAGTTCAATCTGGGCGTGACCAACCCGTATTTCCTCGGGCGGAACTTGGTGGCGGGCTTTGATTTGTTCCGCACCGATACCGCCAACACCGTCAGTTACGTGTTCAGCGAACGCTCGATCGGCGGCGATCTGCGGCTGGGCTTCCGCTATAATCGGCATGTCAGCCAGGCATTTTCCTATACTTTGTCAACGCGTAATATTTTCAACGTGACGCCGGGTGCCAGTATTTATATTTTGAGCGAGCAGGGGGCGACGACCTTGTCCGAGCTGACTCAGTCGCTGACCTTCAACTATACCAATAATGAGATCGACCCGACCCGGGGTGGGGAAATCTCGTTCACCACCGGCTTCGCCGGGCTGGGCGGCACGGCGAAATATCTGCGGCTGGAGACCAGGGCTGCTTATTATGTGCCGCTGCGTCGGTATTTGGGCAGCAAGGGCTATGTGCTCGAATTCAAGGCGCATGTTGGCTATTTGTATGATTTGTTCGGCTATCATTCGACCTTGTCGGATCGGTTCTTTCTGGGCGGCGATAGTCTGCTCGGCTTCCAGACCGGGGGTGCGGGGCCGCATGATACCGTCTATGGCGATAGTCTGGGTGGGCGGTTCATCTATACCGAGGATAATATCCTGAACTTCCCGTTGCCGGTCAGCCCGGATCTGGGGGTCTCGGGCTTTGCGTTTGCCGATATCGGCAGCCTGTCGGGCATCAGCCAGCTCAAGGTTGGCGGGGTGGTGTTGCCGATTTATGATAATCCGGCGCCGCGCGTTTCGGTGGGCCTGGGCGTGGCCTGGAATACGCCGTTTGGCCTGATTGATCTGTCGTTCGCTCAGCCGATCAAGAAGTATAAATATGATCAGGTTGAGCAATTCCGGGTGTCGTTCGGCACCCATTTCTAACCAAAAGAGGTTTTTCGTGACATTGTTCTCCTCCCGTTCGACCCTCGCACGCTTGTCGGTTCTGACTCTGCTCGCTTCGGGTGCGGTGGCGCATGCCCAGACCAAGAATCCGGGCTATTTCATTCCGCATAAGGCGCAGGCACCGGTTGGCCGCGTTGCGGCGCCATCGATTGCGGCACCGGCCAATCAGGCGCCGAACGGGGTGCAGCAACCGCCGCAGCAAAAACTGCCGCCGATCCCCAACCTGCCCGCTTTGCCGAAGGAAGCGCCGCCGCCTGCTGCGATTATCGGGGTGTTGTCGGTGCCTGAGATTATGCAGCATTCGAGTGCGGCGCGCGGGGTTGAGACCATTATTCAGCAGCGCCGCACCGTGCTCGCCAAGGAGGCGCAGGCCGAGCAGAAGCGGATCGAGGGCGAGCAGAAAGTGATCGAGGCGGAAAAATCCAAGCTGACCAAGCCGGTTTTGGTCGCTAAGGAAAAGGCGCTCCAGGTCGAGATCGAGAAAGACCAGGTGAAATTCCATAATCAGGGTGTGGCGATTGAGATTTCGGCGCGCACGGCGTTGGGCAAAATTGAATCCACGCTGATTGCGGTAATCCGCCAGGTGGCGCAGGCGCATGATATGAATCTGGTGCTGCATCGCTCGCAGGTGGCGCTGAATACCAATAAAATCGATATTTCGGCTGAGGTGGCCACTCAGTTGAATAAAATCCTGCCGAGCGTGGCGGTGCCGCCCTCGATCGTGCCGAAATCGGTGACCACGGCAGAAGCCGCGCAGGCGCAAAAGTAGCATTGGCGCGATGCAAGCCAAGGCGAGTGACGCTGCCGGATTAGCGACCGCCACGCCTGATTTTCATCCCAGGCGTGGCCCGTTCGCCCTTGCGGTGATCGGCGAAACCCTTGGTATCGCCGTTCCTGAAGGGTTGCGGACTCTGCCGATTGAGGGGGTTGCCGCGCTGGAGCGGGCGGGGCCGGATCAGATTAGTTTTTTAGATAATCGAGCCTATCGCCCGATATTGGGTGAGACCAGTGCGGCGGCGGTGATCCTGAAGGCGGAGAATGCGCCGTTTT
>JAJZEG010000281.1 GCA_021828605.1 Pseudomonadota bacterium
GCCAATGTGATCGCGACCGCCGATGGGGTGAAGCGGCTATTGCCGGAATTGCGACGGTTCATTCCACCGGGGATGCGGTTGCGGGTGTTGACCGATCGGACCACCACCATTCGCGCGAGTGTCAATGATATTCAATATACGATTTTGATTACGATTTTGCTGGTATTAGGGGTGGTGACCTTGTTCATGCGCCGCCTGACGCCGACGATTGCGGCGGGGGTGACGGTGCCGTTATCGCTGTCGGGGACGCTGGCGGCGATGTGGGCGCTGGGGTTTTCGCTCGATAATTTTTCACTCCTGGCCTTGACCATTTGTGTGGGCTTCGTGGTCGATGATGCGATCGTGATGATCGAAAATATCGTGACCCAGCATGAGCAGGGCTATACCGGGATCGAGGCGGCAATGCGCGGCGCCCGGCAGATTGGTTTTACCGTATTCTCGATCACGGTGTCGTTGATCGTGGTGTTTTTGCCGATGACGCTGATGGGCGGGATCATTGGTGGATTATTCTACGAATTTGCGATGACCATGTCGGTCGCGATTGCGATATCCGGGGTGATATCGCTGACCGTCACCCCGATGATCTGCGCGCATTTCATGGGGCGCACGCCGAAACTGGGCCGTGACAGCGGGTTTGCGCAGCGGATTGATCGGGCCTATCGGCGGAGCCTGGCTGCATATTTGCGCAGTCTGGATTGGGCGCTGGCGCATCGGGTTTTGTTGTTAGTTGGGTTTTTTCTGACCATCGCGCTGACGATTTTCCTTTATATCAAGGTGCCGAAATCATTATTGCCGGAGGAGGATACCGGCCTGGTGATCGGCCAGACCATCGCCGCACCGAACGTCTCCTTCGCCCGGATGCAGCGTTTGCAGGCGCGGGTGGTGGCGGTGATCAAGGCCGATCCGGCGGTGGCGTCGATCAGTTCACGGGTGGGGGTGGCGAACGGATTTTCCACCGCCAATCGGGGACATATGTTCATCGGGCTGAAACCGCGCGCGGATCGCGCGTCGGGGACGGCGGTGATTGCGGCACTGCGGCCGAAGCTCGCCAAAATTGCAGGGATTAACACGCAATTACAGGTGGCGCAGGATTTGTTCATTGGCGGGCAGAATAATGGCGGCGAGTATAGTTTTTCGGTGCTCTCGCCCTCGGTCGGGATATTGCAAGCGGTGACCTCAACCATTGTCAAGCGGCTGCGCACATTGCCGGGGATCGATACGGTCACCAGCGATCAGAACAAGGCGCAGACCGAGATCGAGCTGAGTATTGATCGGCGGGCGGCGGCGCGGCTGGGGGTGAGTGTCGCGGCGATTGATGCGGCTTTGGCCAATGGCTATGCGCAGCGCCAGATTTCGCGGATTTATCAGAATACCAACCAATATACCGTGATATTGAAATTACCCGCTATGCTTGATCAGTCGCCGGTGGATCTGGATCATAGTTTCGTTGCCGGCAAAGCCGGGCCGGTGCCATTGCGCGCGGTGGTGCGGGTGACGCGGGGGGTGGCACCTTTATCGGTGACGCATGTTGGCGGGCTGCCTGCGGGCACCATCAGTTTCAACGTCAAGCCGGGCGGGACATTGGGGACGGCGGTTACCGAGGTGAAGCGGGCGGTGGCACAGATGGCGCTGCCGCCGGGGGTGCGGATCAAGTTTGGCGGCAATGCCAAGTATTTTTTGAAATCATTGCAGCAGGAGCCGATGCTGATTCTGGCGGCGTTGGTCGCGATTTATATTGTGCTCGGCGTGCTCTATGAGAGCCTGACCCAGCCGCTGACGATTTTATCCACCCTGCCCTCTGCGGGCGTTGGCGCGTTGCTGGCTCTGTTGATTACCGGGATTCCGCTGTCGGTGATTGGGATTATCGGGATTTTTCTGTTGATGGGGATTGTCAAAAAGAACGGCATCATGCTGGTGGATTTCGCGTTAGAGGCGGAGCGGGTGCGCGGGTTAACGCCGCGCGAGGCGATTATTGCCGCCTGTGCCGAGCGATTTCGACCGATCATGATGACCACGATTGCCGCGATGTTAGGGGCGCTGCCGCTCGCTCTGTCAATCGGCACCGGCTATCAACTGCGCCGCCCGTTGGGGGTTGCGGTGATTGGCGGGCTGATTGTGTGTCAGGCGCTGACTTTATACACGACGCCGGTGATTTATCTGGCGCTGACCGGCTTTGGTAAAAGGCGGGCGCGGAAAATCGGGGTGGCACCTAACGATCATCCCGCGCCGATCGGCTGATCGGCGCGGGGGTTTGGGTTACTCCGCCGCGTCGAGCGGTTCGGCTTTCGTTTTGTGCAGTTCGGCGAGTTTTTTCTCGACATGGCTGGAGAATACATAGTCCGCCGGGCGCTGATGATCGAGCGGGATATCGGCGGCCATCGGGCCTTCGGTGCGAA
Source organism: Pseudomonadota bacterium (assembly GCA_021828605.1). Next base: position 2,397 of record JAJZEG010000281.1, read on the forward strand.
TGCCCTGGATTGCGAGCTTGGCCATTTTCCAGGGGCGTTTCACCGAATCGACCACGGCGGTTGCTTCGAAACCGGAATGGACCATGCAGTCGGCGCATTTTTCGTAATTGCCGACGCCGTATTTGTCCCAATCGGTGGTTTCCATCAATTCCTTGTAGCTGCTGGCATAGCCTTCGCCGAGCAGATAGCAGGGGCGTTGCCAGCCGAACACGTTGCGCGTCGGGTTGCCCCAGGGGGTGCATTTGTAAGTCTGGTTGCCCGCGAGGAAATCGAGGAACAAAGGCGATTGGTTGAACTTCCAGGAAATGCCACGGGCTTTGCGCTGCTTGCCTTCGCGGAAAATGGCGCGGAACAATTCCTTGGTGCGCTGACGGTTGAGGAAATGCTCCTGATCCGGGGCGCGCTCATAGGCGTAGCCGGGTGAGGTCATCACGCCATCGATGCCAATCTCGTTGACCGTGTCGAGGAAGTTGGCGACGCGGCTTGGATCGGTGCCATCGAACAAGGTGCAGTTGATCGAGACGCGGAAGCCCTTGGCT
>JAJZEG010000147.1 GCA_021828605.1 Pseudomonadota bacterium
CGAAGCTGGCAGCCCGGCTGCCCCCAGATACTGGGTCACTTTGTCAGCACCATGCTTGGTGCGGGTAAACACGATGGCCCGGTTCATCTCGGGTGCCGCCAATAATTCAACCAATTTCGCCCGCTTGTCATTCGCGGACAGCAAAATCACTTGCTGATCAATCCGCTCAATCGGCCGCGATTCCGCACTCACCGCAATCTCGCGCGGATTGGTCAAAAATTCACTGGCCAAGGCCCGGATCGGCTTGGGCATGGTTGCCGACAGCAGCATCGTCTGGCGGGTGCTGGGCAAACGCGCCAAAATTTGGCGAATGGCGGGAATGAAGCCCATATCCAACATCTGATCCGCTTCATCGAGCACGACCGTCGTGGTCTGGTCGAGGCGAATGGCGCCCGTGCCCATGTGATCCAGCAAGCGGCCTGGTGTTGCCACCAACAAATCAACACCGCGCAACATCTGCTTGGCCTGCGGCCCGTGCTTGGCGCCACCGATAACCACGGCGATCGACGGGCGCACGAATTTGCCATAGGTCCGCGCACTCTCGGCAATTTGCTGCACCAATTCGCGGGTCGGTGCGAGGATCAAAATGCGGCAGGTGCGATCCGCCGGACGGCTCACATCATTCGCCAGCCGATGCAGCAACGGCAACACGAAAGCGGCGGTTTTGCCGGTGCCGGTCTGCGCAATGCCGACCATGTCATGGCCTTCCAAAATGATTGGAATCGCCTTCGCCTGGATCGGGGTTGGGGTGGTGTATGACTCAGCGGCAACAGCGCGCAAAACGGGCTCGGCAAGGCCGAGTTCGGTAAAAAGGGTCAAGGGAGTTCTTTCAGAATCAATCGCCGATCCATCAGGATCAGCAGCAGTCAAAGGGAGGCGGCATGCGTAAATCAGCAACCTGGACGATGCGCACCATTAATGGTGACAAACCTGAACACCGCCGATCAAAGCTATCGGTAGAAACTCAGTGAACAGGGCCTAAGGGGCAAACATCCGAATTTACGAGCGCTGTTCTGTTCCCACCCCTACAGCACGATTCCGCTATTTGTGCAACTGCGAAATCGCGAGCCTGCGCCAATGCGCGCAGGCAATCGGCTCAATAAAAACTCTCAACCCATTGTAATATAATGATTTACTCTGGTTTTCGTGTCCCGACTTCCCCGCTGCATGGGAGGGCTGCGCCGATCAGCCAAATGCCTTCACGCCGTTTTGACACGCACGCCCTTCCAGAACGCGATCCGACCCTTGATCGTCGCCGCCGCAGGAAGGGGCTCAGGATAATACCACGCCGCGTCCGGATTTTGCGCCTCACCCACCTTGATCGTGTGATAATGCGCCGTGCCTTTCCACGGACAATGGCTGGTCGTCGCCGATGGCGTCAGCACCCCATCAAGCACCGCATCCGCCGGGAAATAATGATTGCCCTCAACCACAACGGTATCGCTCGATCGGGCAACGAGCGTATCGTTCCAATAGGCTTCAATCATGGTTTTGCTCCTCTGCTATGCCCGATATGGTGCTGATCTTGAAAACGCCACCCTGATAACGCACTTGCATCCCAAAGGTGGGGCACCCCAATAGCCACCCGCATGATGGAGAGCCGTGATGATCCCCAGCCTATTCGTCAGCCACGGCTCGCCGATGCTGGCACTGACCAACACCCCGGCGCGACAGTTTCTGGCCGGTCTCGCTGCAACTCTGCCCGAACCCAGCGCGATCATCGTGATCTCCGCGCATTGGGAAACCGCCGAACCCAGGGTCAATGCGGTTACCCGCAACCAAACCATCTATGATTTCCGGGGCTTCCCGCCCGCTTTATATCAACTCACCTACCAACCCCCAGGCGATGCGGCGCTGGCCACCAAAATCGCCGATCACCTGCGCGCCGCCCACCTCCACGCCCCAGGGCTTGCCGCCTCGATCGATCACCAGCGCGGCCTCGACCATGGCGCATGGGTGCCGTTGCTGCTCGCCTATCCCAACGCCACCATCCCAGTCTTGCAGGTCTCGGTGCAACCTGATCACGACCCGGCCCACCATTATGCGCTAGGCCGCGCTCTCGCCCCTTTGCGCGCCGATAACGTGCTGATCATCGGCTCGGGCTCGTTCACCCATGATTTACGCCAGTTCCGAGGTCAGCCGGTCGATGCGCCGGAAACTCCCGATGTCACCGCGTTCGCCGACTGGATGGACCAAACCATTCGCACAGGCGACATTCCCGCTTTACTCGACTACCGCGCCCGCGCCCCGTTCGCGCGCGAACAACACCCGACCGAGGAACATCTGCTCCCGCTCTTCGCCGCCATGGGCGCTGGCGGTGCCTCACCCCAGCATCTGCACCGCTCCGCCGAACACGCAATTTTGCGCATGGACGCCTACGCCTTCACCGATGCCGCGTAAGTTATCCCCACTGCCCCGCCGCAGCGCGGTCAACCAACCAAATCAGCTTCCCGTGCGGCTTGAGCCGAGCGGCGGGCACCGTTTGATTTCGGCCTGACAGAATATCATCCAGCATCGCCCGCTTGCCCGCCCCTGAGACAATAAACACCACGCAGCGCGCACTTTCTAACACTGGATAGGTCAAGGTCACCCGCGCTTCGGGGCGCCCTTTGGTCACCGGCAAGCTCCAGCGGGTGCGTTCATCGAGCAGCGTTGGCTGATCCGGCAGCAGCGAGGCGGTGTGGCCATCATCGCCCATCCCGAGCAGACATAAATCAAAAAATGGCCGCTCGATGCTCAGCGTTTCCGCCCCATACAATTTCTGGAGTTGCCGCTCATAGCCCCACGCCGCCTGATCAACGCTCAGCCCGGCAAACGGAACCGGATGCAAATGCGGCTCTGGCGCGCCATTCATCGCGGTGCGAATCATATGAATGTTCGCGTCCATATCGTCGGGCGCCACAAATCGCTCATCGCCCAGCACAAATTCGGTGCGCTCCCACGGGATCCGCCTGCGAAAATCCGGTGCCGCCAAGGCCTGATAAATCGGCCTCGGCGTCGCTCCACCGGCAAGCCCAATCACCGCCTGCCCAACCGCCGACGCACAAGCCTGCGCAATCAACTCAGCACCCGCCTCGGCAAAACCCGAGCCATCAGCAACGATGCGCAACTCACCCCGATGCGGCGTCACGATTTTCCACCCAAAACATACTGATGCATCGCCTTGGCCCAACCCTCTTGCTCATTACTCGCGGTCACATAGGTCGCCGCCGCGCGCACCCGATCATTCGCATTCCCCATCGCGATCGACCTGCCGCTGCGCGCAAACATGGTGCAATCATTCCCCGAATCACCGATGGTCACAATGTGCTGGCGCGAAATCCCGAGCCGTTGCGCCAAAAAATCGACAACCGCGCCCTTATTCGCGCGCGCATTGGTAATATCTAAATAATAAGGCTGCGAGCAGGTCGCCGACACGCCATCGCCGAGCTTGCTCTGCGCCGCCTGTTCCGCCTTTGCCATCGCATCGGCATCATCACTCACGCCCACAATCTTGATCACATGCCCCAAATCAAGCTTGGCAAAATCGCTGACCGTTTCAGCCTCGAATCCCACCGTGCTCGCTTCGCGCGCGACATGCGGCGCTGATCGATCCCGCACCATCCAACGCTTACGGGTATAGACCCAAATATCGAGCCCGTGCTCCTCTAACAAGGCCAAGGTCGGCGCGATATCGCCTTCAGGAAATTCGTGAAACGCAATGATCGAAGCCAAATCAGGGCTGGTCATCACCCCCCCATTGAAGCCGGCGAGCGGCGTTGAGAGTGCGAGCGCCCGACTGACCGATGCCATCCCGCGCGGTGGACGCCCGCTGGTAATCGCCAAATCAATCCCCGCCCGGCGCAACGCCGCCGCCGCCGCAATCGTCTCCTCGGTTAATTGCTTCGCGTTGGTCACCAAGGTGCCATCAACATCCGTCAGCACGAGCCGAATATCATCGCTCATGTCTGCGCCTTGCTTGATGCGGGCAGCGCAATCGGGCGCCAGACCCGCCCTGACTGATCATCATGGAGCAGCGCATCAGCCTCAACCGGACCAGCGCCGCCTGAGCGATAAAGCGGTATATCAGCCCCGGTCGCGGCCCAATTATCCAACACTGGCTGCACCACCCTCCATGTTTCCTCAACCATATCCGCGCGTTGAAACAAGGTTTGATCGCCAATCATCACGTCATAGAGCAGGGTTTCATAGCCGATATTCGGTTGCGGCTTGAACCAATCGGTGTAGCGAAACTCCATCGCCACCGGGGCAAGCCGCATGGTCTGACCGGGCCGCTTCGCCTCGAACTGCAAGGCGATTCCTTCATCCGGCTGGATGCGCAACACCAGCCAGTTGGGCGGCAAGGTCTCTAACGAGGTATCCTGAAACGCCGCTAACGGCGCCTGCTTGAAGCGAACCGCAATCTCGGTCATCCGCGCGGATAAATGCTTGCCGGTGCGAATATAAAACGGCACTCCGGCCCATCGCCAGTTATTAATCCGCACCCGCAACGCAACATAGGTCTCCGTCTTGGAATCCGCAGCCACATCCGGCTCGGCCCGGTAGGCAACGCAGGATTGCTGACCAACCGCGCCGGTATCATATTGACCCCGCACCACATCTTCCACGCCAAGCGTATCGAGGGCGGTAAACAAATCATATTTCTTGTCGCGAATCGCCTCCGGTCGAAAGCCGGTTGGCGGCTCCATGGTCACCATGGCGAGTAGTTGAAACACATGGTTCGGCACCATATCGCGCAACGCGCCGGTCACGTCGTAGAATTTTCCGCGCTTCTCAACCCCCACCGTCTCCGCAACGGTGATTTGCACATGGTCGATCCGGTCGCGATTCCATAACGGCTCGAACAAACTATTGGCAAAGCGCAATGCGAGAATATTCTGCACTGTTTCTTTACCTAAAAAATGATCGATCCGATAAATCTGCGTCTCCGCCAGTGATTTCAAAATCGTCTGATTGAGCGCCTGTGCCGAGTCCAAACTATGCCCAAACGGCTTCTCAACCACCACCCGGCGCCATGGACGCGCACCATCCTCCTGCGCGGTCAGCTTGGCTGCACCAAGATGCGTCACAATCGGGCCGAAAAACCGATCCGCCACCGCCAAGTAAAATAAGCGATTTCCAGTGGTATTATGCGTCTTTTCTAACGCATCTAGCTTCGCACCCAGCGTTTGATAAAACGCATCTCCGGTGAAATCACCTTGCACATAATGCATCCGCTCCGCGAGCTTGGACCAAACCGCTGGATCAATCGCTGCTAATTGATCTTCGGCACTCGGATTGCCAACGAATTCGGCGAGCGCCGCGTGCAGCGCGCCGGTCCAGTCCTCCGTGCTCCGCTCGGCGATATCCGCGCCAATGATAAAAAAATGCTCGGGAATCAGGCCGGTTTTCGCAAGGTTATAGAGTGCCGGGACCAATAAGCGTTTGGTCAAATCGCCCCCGGCGCCGAAAATCACCATCGCACATGGATCGGGTGCCTTCGCCGAACTAGGCTCCGCCATCACTTTTTGACCTCGTGACCCTGCTCGATATGCCCGCCAAATTCTTGACGCATCGCTGAGAGCAATTTTTCGCCAAATGTATGCTCCTCGCGGGAGCGGAACCGGGCAAACAACGATGCCGCTAACACATTAACCGGCACCGCTTCTTCGATTGCGGCATCAAGCGTCCAGCGCCCCTCACCGGAATCGGCAACATAGCCCGAATAGTCACTCAGCGCCTGATCATGGGTGAGCGCCGAGGCGGTCAAATCGAGCAGCCAGGATGAAATCACGCTGCCCCGGCGCCAAACCTCGGCAATATCGGCCATATCCAAATCATAACGCTGATCTTCAGGCAACGCATCCGAGTTTTTGTTGCGCAGCACGTCAAACCCTTCCGCATAGGCCTGCATCAAACCATATTCGATGCCGTTATGCACCATTTTCACGAAATGCCCGGCCCCGTTCGGCCCCGCATGAATATAGCCCAATTCCGCGCGCGGATCGCGCCCCTGCCGGTGCGGGGTCTTGTCAATCGATCCCGCGCCCGGCGCCAATGTTTTGAAAATCGGATCAAGATGCTGAACAATCGAGGGCTCCCCACCGATCATCATGCAAAAGCCGCGCTCCAATCCCCAAACGCCGCCCGAGGTGCCAACATCAACATAATGGATGTTCGACCCCGCCAGCAGCTTGGCCCGCCGGATGTCATCTTTGTAAAAACTATTGCCGCCATCAATGATCATGTCGTCAGCATCCATGAGCCTGGCTAAATCATTGACGGCGTTTTCGGTGATCGCCCCCGATGGCAGCATCACCCAAACCACCCGCGGCGCACTCAGCGCGGCCACCATTGATTTCAAATCATCCGCCCCGGTCGCCCCTTCGTCAACCAGGGTCTTGATCGAGGCGGCATTGGTATCAAACACCACACAATGATGCCCGTCACGCTGCAAGCGGCGCGTAATGTTCGCGCCCATTTTGCCGAGACCGATGATGCCGATTTGCATTGCTTCGCTCCTTATGAGAGGGCCTGTTCAATCGCGTGGGCCAGTGTTTTCATTCCGATATCGATATCATCTAGATGCACCCGCAAAGCCCGACGACCCCGATCTTCGAGCACACCCAGATCACCCATCGCTTGCGCCGCCTTCACCACGCCAAAACTATATTCATGCCCAGGCACGGGCAAATCATGATGATTATTACAGGTGATTTGCAGAAAAACGCCGCTATTCGGCCCCCCTTTATAGGCTTGCCCGGTCGAATGCAGAAAACGCGGACCAAAACCCACGCAAGTCGCAACGCGCAAATGATCGCGAATTTTGCGCCGCATCTGCTCTAAGTGCGATGACTGGGTTTTGTTATGGTTGATATAAGCGAGAAACGCACAATAATCGCCCTGTTGCGCTGAATGCAGATGCGCTTTCAGGTAGGCGGCCACCGATTTATGCTCCCCCAACCGCGCCGCATTGGCCGCATCCGCATAAAGCGTCAGCCCATCCGCCTCGAAGAGCGGGGTGGGCGTCGCGAGCGCACCGGTTTTCTCAAATCCATCGGTCAGCGCACGGGTTTTAATTTTGCTCGCTTCCACATCGGGTTGATCAAACGGGTTGATGGCAATGATCGCCCCGGCAATCGCGGTGGCCATTTCCCACCGAAAAAACTCCTGGCCCAGCGTGTAACGTTCAGTTAGTTTGATCTGCACCAGCGGATGCCCAGCCTGCCTCAGCGCCTTCAATTTATCGGCGTGCGCGGCGTCATCATCGCCCGCCAAAGTCAGATGAACAAACACCCGATCATGACCATAATGCTCAACCTTGCCCAATGGCTCGCCATCGATTGGAATCAATCCCTTTCCCTGCTTACCGGTGGATTCGGCAATCAGCTGTTCCAGCCATGCGCCCAGATCAGCAATCGCCGGCGAAGCGATAATGGTGATTTTATCGCGCTTGGCTTCCACGCACGCAGTGCCGAGCAAAATCCCAAGCTGTGCCGCCGGATTATGCGCAACCGGCACGTCTGGACCACAGGTGGTTACCATATCGGCTGTTTTAGCCAGGAGTTTTTCAACATCAATGCCCAATGCCGCCGCAGGCACCAAGCCAAATTTGGACAAGACCGAATAGCGCCCGCCAATACTGGGCACACCATGCATCACATGCGCGAAATGCTGCGCTTTAGCCTCCCGGTCCAATGCCGAACCAGGATCGGTCACTGCCGTGAAATGACGGCTCCATTGCCCCTCACCCATCGCCTCAATCATTTTCGCCCGATAATAAGCGAGCATAATATTCGGCTCCAGCGTACTGCCGGATTTCGAAGAAACGATAAAATGCGTGGTTGGCAATGATAGTTTCGCATCTAACGCACTGATTTGCGCCGGATCGGTGCTATCCAGCATCAAAAATTGCGGATGCCGCGCCTGCCTGCCAAACACCGTGGCCAACACTTCCGGCCCGAGGCTCGACCCGCCCATGCCGAGCAGCACCACATGGCTGCATCCCGCCGCCCGCACGGCCTCCGCATAGCGCACCAGCACGCCGATATGTGCATGCTCATGCGCCACCACATCAAGCCAGCCCAGCCAGCGTTGCTCGCCCGCATTGGTCCAGACCGTCGGATCATGCGCCCAGATTTTGCGCATCACCCCGGTCGTTTGAAACGCGACAGATTTCGCAATCATCGCCTTGGTCAACGCTTCATCCGCTTCAATCAGCATCGGATTGACCGGATGCAACGCCACCCGCTGCTGCTCAACCGCCGTCAATAAAGTATCAAAGGCTGAGGCAAATTGCCGCACGCCATCGCCTACCAAATCATCGGTAATTTTGTCTAGCGAAATTCCATTTTTGGCAAGGGCTGCCAAGGTCGCCTCAGATTCACCCATATTTTCGGTAATCGCATGCGCATGCACTTGGCCATGATCGCGAAACGCGTCCATCGTTGCCGGCGGCATCGTATTCACCGTATCCGGCCCGATCAGCGTTTCAACATAGAGCGTATCCGAATAACGCGGATTTTTGACGCTGGTTGAGGCCCAAAGCAGACGCTGGGTTTGCGCCCCGCGTTTCGCGAGTGCCTGCCAGCGCGGCGAAGCAATCAGCGTTTGATAATGACGATACGCCATTTTCGCGCAGGCAATCGCGGTTTTACCCAAATGCGCGCGGAGTGCGGCATTGCCCGCATCAATGCGGGACTGCAACTCACGATCAACCACATTATCGATCCGGCTAATGAAAAAGCTCGCCACACTCGCGATCGATGATAAATCCTCGCCGCGCGCCACCCGGTCCTCAAGCCCCGCTATATAGGCCTCAGCCACAAGCTGATACGCCTCGACCGCAAACAGCAATGTTACGTTAATTGACAGCCCGTCACTAATCAAGGCGCGGATCGCCGGGATCCCTTCCCGCGTGCCCGGCACTTTGATCATCACGTTCGGTCGGTTCACCGCCTGCCACAACCGCCGCGCCTCGGTGATTGTCGCGTCGGTATCATGGGCTAGATACGGCGATACTTCGAGGCTGATATAGCCATCATGCTTGGCGGTCTGCCGATAAACCGGCAACAACAAATCGGCCGCACTCTGAATATCAGCAATCGCCAAATGCTCATAAATCGTCATCGGTGAGTGGTTGTGCTCGCGGGTAAACGCGGTCAGTGCCTGCCGATATTCCCCTGCCGTGGTAATGGCTTTTTCGAAAATCGCCGGATTGGAGGTCATGCCCTTCAGGCCATCCTCCGCAATCATGCTGGTCAGCCGACCCGAGGCAATCAAAGGGCGATCAACGAAGTCGAGCCAGGGCGACTGGCCAGCTTCACTTAATTGACGGAGAGGATTCATAATTTTGTCCTTGCTGGATCAGTCATACGCACGCCAAATTGCAACACGGCTCGATCACTCAGAATGGCCGATCCCATCCCACAAGCGCACGCCGCCGGTGATGCCGGTTTCATTCGCAATCGGCTTGATATCTGGTGCGGGCGCAGTGCCGATCAACCGCGCATTGCCGCCACCAATATAAAGTGTATCAAAGTTCACCAAAATCCGGATCTGCTCGATCACCCGATCAACATGCTTGCGCCATTTTTTCGGCCCGATCCTCTCAAGCGTCGCATGGCCCACATACTGGTCATAACTCTTGGTTTTATGCGCATTATGCTGACCAAGTTCCAAATGCGGTGCGGCAATCCCATCGCTGAATATCGCAAACCCCATGCCGGTGCCCAGCGTGATCACTGTTTCGAGACCAACACCGGTAATCGCCCCCAACCCCTGGATTTCAGCATCATTGGCCAGCCGCGCGGGCCGGTTCAGCCGATGCTGCACAGCGCCCGCCAAATCCACCGCATGCCATTCCGCCCCATCGCGCTCGGGATCGCGCAAATTCGGCGCGGTCAAAATAATGCCGCGCCGCACCGCGCCGGGAAAGCCAATGCTGATCCGGTCATAACCGCCCAGCGGTTTGGCCAAAGTCTCAATCATCTCGACCAGCGTCTCTGGCGGGCACGGATGCGGCGTCGCCAGCCGCGCATGATCTGACTGCATCGCCCCGTCCGGCGTCACAATCGCGGCTTTAACATGGGTGCCGCCCACATCCACGCAGAGAGTGCGCTTGGGCACCGGCGCACTCACCATGCGCGACACACGCGATGCCGATGGTTTGCCCACCCCGATCAATTTCTTGCTGACAGCCATGGGATCGATCCTCCAATTAAACTGACGCCGAATGACCCGCTTATCCGCCCGATTACCCGATTTAGCAAAACCAGCCGCAAGCGCAGGCTGACAGGCGACTGATTTTGGCATAAAGGGCGCTTATGACGTCAACGCCCACCGAACTGATCCGCAATTTTTCGATTATTGCCCATATCGATCATGGCAAATCAACCCTGGCCGATCGGCTGATCCAGGCCACCGGCGCGCTGACCGCGCGCGAAATGACCGAGCAAGTCCTTGATAATATGGACATCGAGAAGGAGCGCGGGATCACCATCAAGGCGCAGACGGTGCGCCTGACCTATCCTGCTTTGGACGGCAAAACCTATATCCTCAATTTGATGGACACGCCGGGCCATGTCGATTTCGCCTATGAGGTCAGCCGCAGCCTCGCCGCGTGCGAAGGCTCGTTGCTGGTGGTCGACGCCTCGCAGGGGGTCGAAGCGCAAACCCTGGCCAATGTCTATCAGGCGATCGACGCCCATCATGAAATCGTGCCGGTGCTCAATAAAATCGATCTGCCCGCCGCCGAACCCGCACGGGTCAAACAGCAAATCGAGGATGTGATCGGGCTCGATGCGTCCGACGCCGTTGAAATCTCCGCTAAAACCGGCCTGAATATCGATGCCGTGCTCGAAGCCCTGGTCACCCGCCTGCCGCCGCCAATCGGCGACGCCGAAGCGCCGCTGACCGCCCTCCTTGTCGATAGCTGGTATGACCAATATCTCGGCGTGATCATTCTGGTGCGCATTAAAAATGGTCGCCTGCGCCGGGGCATGCGGGTGCGCATGATGTCCTCGGGCGCAGTCCATACCGTCGAACAGGTCGGGGTGTTCGCGCCCAAACTACGCCCGCAGGACGAACTCGGCCCGGGCGAAATCGGCTATATCACCGCCGCGATCAAAACCGTCGCCGATTGCAATGTCGGCGACACCATCACCGATGACCGCCATCCCGCCCTCACAGCACTACCCGGCTTTAAGCCCTCCATCCCCGTCGTCTGGTGCGGGCTGTATCCGGTCGATGCCGATGATTTCGAAAAACTGCGCGAAAGCCTGGGCAAATTACGGCTGAATGATGCCAGTTTTCATTATGAAGCGGAAACTTCTGCCGCCCTCGGCTTTGGCTATCGCTGCGGATTTCTCGGCCTGCTGCATCTGGAAATCATCCAGGAGCGCCTCTCTCGCGAGTTCGATCTGGATCTGATCGCGACCGCGCCCTCGGTGGTCTATCGCATGCACAAAACCAACGGCGAGTTGCAAGAGCTGCACAACCCCGCCGACATGCCCGATGGCTCTTTGATCGATTTCATCGAGGAACCCTGGATCAAGGCGACCATCATGGTGCCCGATGATTATCTCGGCGCCGTGCTCGGTCTGTGCAACGAACGGCGCGGCCAACAGGCCGACCTTACCTATGTCGGCAATCGCGCAATGGCGGTGTACCGGCTGCCGCTCAACGAAGTCGTATTCGATTTCTATGACCGTTTGAAATCGGTCTCGCGCGGCTATGCGAGTTTTGATTATCAAATCGATAATTACGTCGAGAGCGATCTGGTCAAAATCTCGATCCTGGTCAATCTCGAACCGGTCGATGCCCTGGCCTTCATCGCCCATCGCTCGGTCGCCGAAACACGGGGCCGCGCGATTTGCGGCAAGCTCAAAGACCTGATTCCAAAACAACTGTTCAAAATCGCGATCCAGGCCGCGATTGGCAGCCGGGTGATCGCGCGGGAAACCATCGGCGCGCTGTCCAAGGATGTCACCGCGAAATGCTATGGCGGCGATATTTCGCGCAAACGCAAACTGCTCGATAAACAAAAAGAGGGCAAAAAGCGCATGCGCCAATTCGGCAAAGTCGAAATCCCGCAAACCGCCTTCCTCGCCGCCCTGAAAATGGATGGCTGAGCAGGCATGATCCCGGGCAGCCTTACCCTCCTCCCCGCCGTATTGATCCTCGCGACACTGATCCTGATCGCGCTCGTCCTCACGCTCCGCCGCCAACTCAACGCACTGCAATCGACCCTCACCACCACCCTCGCCGCCAGCCTCGGCGAGCAAACCCGTGCCGCAATAAATACCGGCTTCGAGCGGTTGCAGGATGGCGCGCGCATCCAGGCCGATCAGCTCGCCCGCACCCAGAGCGCGATCACCGGCGGCATCGGCGACCTCTCGCTCCTGATCACCGAAAAACTCGGCGCCGCCGAACAACAGGCCCAGGCCAGCCGCGCCCAAGCCCTCAACGAAACGCTCGCTTTCATCACCCGCCTGACCGACAGCCAAACCCAACTCGCCGACCGGATGTCACGCGACCTCGCCGGGGTTTCGGTCGCGCTGCGC
>JAJZEG010000035.1 GCA_021828605.1 Pseudomonadota bacterium
CGCCAGCCTCGGCGCGCAGTTCGAGGCGGTGATGTATGATTGGGTCAATCTGGGCCTGCAAGATCCGCGAATCACCGGCTCGAATGATCCGATTTTGGGGGTGAATGATCCGGCGACGAGCTGGTTTACCCTGCCGTTACCCAATGGCGACGCGATCCGCCTGACCGGCCTGCCGCGCTTCGTCAGCACGCGCGGCGGCGCCTATTTATTCGTGCCCAGCCTGCCCGCTTTGCAATTTCTAGGCGGTGCGGGGTTAGAGCCGGATATTCGGTCCGCGCGTCTCACATTGCTCTAGGGGCACCGATGATGGCCAGATGGTTTGTGGTATTGTTTCTAACAATACTGATCGCTTGCGCCCCGTCTCCGGTACAGGCGGGGGCGTATAAAGGTATTTTCACCGGCCTGTTCTACGGCCAGGGCGAGGGGTGCTGGGGTGCGCTATTCATCCGCACCAAGACCATCGAATGGTCTCCCGGCGATGCCTCCTGCCAGCGCACCACCTATACGGTGATCGACAGGGTGATGCACACGCCGTTTCAGAATTACGATCACATCGTGTTCCGGCTGCACCATCTGAGCCACGGTTGCCCGTTTCATTATATCGGGCTGTATTATTATCTGCCTCGGGATGAGATCGGGAAAAATGGGAAAATACTGAAAAATATTGGAATATATTATGACTGGTCAGTCGTCGGATTTATCAATTATAGACAGTATAAGAGTTTTCCCTATAAAGGATTTGAGAATGACTCGATTCATATCGACCCGTGGAAAGTGACATATTGTAATCTTCCCTTCTACGGCAAGCCGTTCCCATACGCAAAAGCGCGCGATTAGGCGTGAAATTCTCACAGACTCGATTGCGCAGGCTGGATTGTTAGATGAAATAACTATTTTCCTTTCTTTCAGGAGATCACCCCATGCCGCAAGAATCCGATGAACTGATCATCCCACCCTACCCGAGATCCGGACTCGCCCACGAAATCACCATCGGCGATGTCGAAAGTATCCAGAGCGAATTGAAAGGGTTGCAGGGTAAAGCCAATGCAGCCCGGATGCTGTCATGGAACGCGTATGACCAGGATACTCAGAACATTGTGTCCGACTTCAATAATTATCTGAGGACGACGCCGGGTTATGTCTCGCTGGACTGGCGCCTGATCAAGGCGATGCTCTGGGCCGAGACCGGACCTCATGCCCGGAAGGATCTCTGGAAAACGCAACCCATGCAATCGGCCAACCCTCACGATCTGGGCTGGCCCGAAATGATGCGGAGTAGCAACAAAGACAGGATGCACCTGATCGTGCCGCCGAATTTGCGCGGCGCCGTCGCTTCGCCCAATCTGAGCCCGCGCGATAACATCGTCGCCGGGGTGGCTTATCTGCTCTATAGCGCGGCAGAGACCGGCCCGAAGACGCTGATCGACAAGAAGGACGTCAAGACCGTGACGGTCGTGCGGGGCGACAGTCTTGACCTGATCGCCCGACGGGTGGGCACCACGGAGCCGGTGTTGAAGGACATGAATAGTCGCATGACGTTATTTCCGCTCCAACCGGGGATGAAACTGACCTATTCACCCGCCAAGACCGTCACCGCAATTCTCGGCTGGCGACCGATCAACCCGCAAAGCACCTACAGGCTCTATAATGGCCACCCCGGCACCGACTATGGCAACAAGGTGCAGTTTTTATATGATCTGATCAAACAAAACCGAGTTTTGCATTAACCAGGCTGAGCAACGCTTGTCATTGCCGCGCATTATGCGCGGCAATTCCAAACGATCAGGCTCGAGTGTGACCTGAGTCACAGATTTAGAAGCGATCATGCCCTAATTAATGGTTATCGGGATGAACCTGAATGACCGAAAGGAGGGGCAAGTGGTTGAGTTTTCTGAACATCGTGAAGGCACTGATCATAAATCGCCGCCCTTTTGGAGCCTTGCCGATTTTTGGCCGTTTGTGCTGGCGGCTTTGCTGATTGGCGGGTTCTGGTTCACCGGAGGCGTTGGGCGGCTTTGAGATTGGGTTAGCCGCGTCATGTGTGCCTGGTTGGGACATGAGCGGCGACGATATTTACCGAGCCAATGTGATGTTGGTTGGGGCTCCTGCGATAAAACGACCAGGATTTGAGTTCGGAGAAAGCCGGTTCCGCGTTGCGGAGCCGGTTTTTTTTTGTGTAAGGGAGTAAGCGTGGATGTTAAGCGGCGGCGATCAGGATCGGGGCAGGTCAATGAGTGGGGCGATGCGTGATGCGCGGCAGATTTTGGCGCGGACCGAGTTGTTTGGGTCATTCAGCGCGCATGATTTCGATGTGTTGCTGTCCTGCGCGCGCGAGCGGGCCATGCGGCGCGATGAAATCTTGTTCCAGCGCGGCGATCCTGGCGTTTCGATGATGGTGATCCTGGCCGGTGAGGTGAGAATTGTGCTGCCGGGTGAGATCCGCGATGATCAGGTGTTGAACCGGCTGCTGGCCGGGTCGGTGTTCGGCGAAATCGCTTTGTTCGATGGCAAGCCGCGCAGCGCCGATGCGGTGGCGGCGACCAATGGGCGGCTCTTGGTGATTGAGCGGGCGGCGATGTTGGAGGTGTTGGCGCGCGATGGCGAATTCGCGCGCCGGGTGATCGAGATTATTTGTTGGCGATTGCGCGCAACTTTGGCGCAGCTCGATGCCTTGCTGTTTCAGGATGTGCAGAGCCGGATTATCGGCCATTTGGCGCTGGTGGCCGAGCAGCACGGCAGCGAGCGGGTTGATATCACTCAATTCGAACTCGCCCGGGTGGTGGGGGCGGCGCGCGAGACGGTGAACCGGAAATTGCGCGAAATCGAGGCCGATGGGTTGATCACCCTCGCGCCGGGGCGGATTTTAATCCGCGATCCGGCGCGCTTGCGCGCCCGCGCCGCAGGGCAACGCGCGATGCGTTAAG
>JAJZEG010000402.1 GCA_021828605.1 Pseudomonadota bacterium
TTGCCGGGCCTCCGAACAAAGCAGGATAGGTATGGATGACCGAACTGCGCCCCAGTGCTGCGCGCACCGCCGGATAACCGGGGATCAAGGTGGTGACGTCAAGCCCGCTCGGCCTGAGCGCCGCAGGCAGCGCGCCCATCACATCGGCCAGCCCGCCAGTTTTGATCAGTGGAAAAATCTCTGAACAAACCATCAAAATTTTTAACGAGCGCGCCCGGACCTTCGGTCGTGATCGGGTTACGCTCACAGCCCGGGGCGCCATGAAAATCGTTTAACCATTATGCAGCCGGTCAATCATCGCCTGGGTGATGAGGGTGATCCCGTTAGCGGTGCGGTTAAAGCGCCGCGCATCATCATCGGCATCTTCGCCCACCACCAATCCCGGCGGGATGCGCACCCCGCGATCAATCACCACATCGCTCAGCCGCGCATGCCGACCGATATCGACATAAGGCAGGATCACCGCGCCCGATATCTGGGAAAATGAATTGACCTTCACCCCGGTAAACAACAAAGTGCGCCGCAACGTCGCCCCCGAAACGATGCAGCCACCGCACACCAGTGAGGAAACCGCGTGACCGCGCCTGCCTTCTTCATCATGGATGAATTTTGCCGGGGGCGTACCCTCGGTATGGGTCCAGATCGGCCAGTTCCGGTCGTAAATATCAAAGGTCGGCTCGAAATCGGTGAGATCGATATTGGCTTCCCAATAGGCATCGATGGTGCCGACGTCACGCCAATAGGGCTTGCGCTCATCACTCGAACATACGCATGATTCCGAGAATTGATGGGCGAACGCTTGACCTTTCCGCACCAAGTCCGGAATTATATCCTGACCGAAATCATGCTTGGACGCTGTGTGCGCCGCATCACGGCGTAACGCCTCGACCAGGAATTTGGTGTTGAACACATAAACACCCATGCTCGCGAGTGCGACATCGTCGCGCCCCGGCATCGGCGGTGGCTGGGCGGGCTTTTCCAGAAACTCCAGCACCCGTCCCGATGGATCGACATGCATCACCCCGAATGCGCTCGCTTCGGCAATCGGCACCGCGACACAGGCAATGGTGACATCGGCCCCGGCGGCAACATGCTGCTGGAGCAAAAGCTCGTAATCCATTTTATAGATATGATCACCGGCCAAAATCAGCATAAATTCAGGATCGATGCTCTCGATGATCTCAATATTCTGATAGACCGCGTCGGCGGTACCCAAATACCATTTTTCCTCCGAAACGCGCTGGCTGGCGGGCAGGATATCGAAACTTTCCTTGCGCTCCCGGCGTAGGAAGTTCCACCCCAACTGCATATGGCGGATCAGACTATGCGCCTTATATTGGGTGGCGACGCCAATATTGCGAATTCCCGAATTGATCGCATTCGAGAGCGCGAAATCGATGATTCGCCATTTGCCACCGAAATACACGGCGGGTTTCGCCCGCTTGTCGGTCAAATCCAGTAATCGCGACCCGCGCCCGCCCGCCAATACATACGCCATCGTCCGCCGCGATAAGGGCGTGGCCGAACCGCCATAGGTCGATCCGGGGGTCGTCCTATCACTGTTCATGCGTTGTCACTCCCGTGCCGATCAGGTTCACCAATACTGTCCTTACGTAGGGTTCAATCGGCGATCCTCAACCGTGCTGCACTGAATCTTGCGTTTTTCATGATCGTATTCACCACCCCATCAATCGATCGCCGAAATCGATCGCGTCCGCCAAATGCGCGCCGCATATTCGCCGATGGCCCGATCCGAGGCGAAATAGCCCATTTTCGCGGTGTTGATGATGCTCGCACGCCACCACGCGGCGGGATCGTGCCAGCGCTCGGATAGGCGCTGTTGGGCCGCAGCATAGGCGTCGAAATCGGCGGTCACAAAAAATCGATCATCATGGCGCAAGGCCTGGGTAATCGGATGAAACCGATCCGGCTCATCGGGTGAAAAAACCCCTGATTCGACAGCATCCAGCACATCCATCAACGACGGTGACGCCTCAATCGCCGCCGCCGATGACCAACCGTTGCGCGTCTGCATCGCGATTTCTTCGGCGGTCAGGCCGAATATTTCGATATTCTCAGCGCCAACCCGATCACGAATTTCGACGTTGGCACCATCGAGCGTGCCAATCGTGAGCGCGCCGTTCAAAGCGAGCTTCATATTGCCGGTGCCGGATGCTTCCATCCCGGCGGTCGAGATCTGCTCGGACAGATCAGCTGCCGGGATGATAATTTCAGCCAGACTGACATTGTAATTGGGCATGAATACCACCCGCAATTTGCCGCGCACGGTGGGGTCGGCATTGATGGTGCGCGCGACGTCATTGATCAGCTTGATGATCAGTTTCGCCTGATGATAGCTGGCCGCCGCCTTGCCCGCGAAAATCTTCACGCGCGGTGCGTAAAACTCGGTCGGCCGCGTGCGGATCGATTGATAAAGCGCAATCGTTTCCAGAATATTCAACAACTGGCGCTTATATTCATGCATGCGTTTGATCTGCACATCAAAAATCGCTTCCGGATCGAGCTTGATTCGCAGCGTATCGCGAACATAGCGCGCCAAAGCCAATTTGTTAGCGCGCCTGTTCGTGATCAAACTATCGCGAAAGCCGGTATCATCGGCCAGGGCAACCAGCCCTTCCAATTCAGCCGGATCATCGCAGACCTGCGCGCCCAACGCCTCGACCAAGAGCCGGGTCAGGCCGGGATTGGCCTCGAACAGCCAGCGGCGAAAGGTGATGCCGTTGGTAACATTGGTGATCCGATCAGGAAACATTCGGCCCAAATCGGCAAAAACCGTTTCCTGCATCAATCGGCTATGCAGCGCCGATACCCCGTTCACCCGGCGCGATCCGATAAAAGCCAGCACGCCCATGCGCACCCGTCGCCCATGGCTCTCATCAATCACCGAT
>JAJZEG010000025.1 GCA_021828605.1 Pseudomonadota bacterium
AAATCATGCAGGGCACAGAGCGACGTCACCACCAGATCGATGAGGGTCTCGGGAATTGCCTGCCCGGCGGCATCGGTGATGATATCGCTGTAAATATGATGCCCGACATTGCGCACCAGCATCAAAGCGCGCCCGGAGAGGGACAGGGCCGTGCCATCGGGCGCGTGATAGGTGCGATCCTCGGCGAGTTTGCGGGTGACGTGCTTGCCGCCTTTTTCCAGGGTCTCGGTCAGCGTGCCCGCCATCAGCCCGAGCCAGTTGCGATAGACCAGCACCTTATCCTCGGCATCGACCGCGGCGACGCTATCCTCGGCGTCCATGATGGTGCTGATTGCGGATTCCAGGATCAGATCGGCGATGCCGGCTTTGTCGGTTTTGCCGATCACGCTGGCGGGGTCGATCACGATTTCCAGATGCAGATGGTGGTGCTTGAGCAAAATCGCTGAAGGCTGCGCCGGATCACCGCGATAGCCGACGAAGGCGGCGCCGTCGCGCAGGCCGACCTCGCCGCTCGGCAGGGTCACCGCCAGATGGTTGTGGCGCACGCGATAGGCCAAAGCATCGGCATGGTGGCCGGTCGCCAGCGGGACGCATTCATCGAGCACGGCGCGGGCGCGGGCGATCACCGCGGCACCACGCTGCGGATTATAGGCTTTGCCGGGTGCGAGATCGCCGGTGTGCGCGATCGCATCGGTGCCATAGAGCGCATCATAGAGGCTGCCCCAGCGCGCATTCGCGGCGTTCAGCGCGTAGCGGGCATTCATCACCGGCACGACAAGCTGCGCGCCGGCGATGGTGGTGATTTCGGGATCGACATTGGCGGTGCTGACCGCAACCGCAGCGGGTTCGGGGCGCAGATAGCCGATTTCGCGCAAAAACGCCTGATAGGCGGGTTGATCGAGCGGTTTGCCGCGCTGGCCCTGGTGCCAATGATCGATGGCGGCTTGCAGCCGGTCGCGCTCGGCCAGCAAATCCGCGTTGCGCGGCGCATGGGTGGCGATCAGACCGGCCAGGCCCGACCAGAACCGGTCCGCGGCCAAGCCGGTGCCGGGCAAAGCCTCGGTCATGATGAAATCATAAAGCGGCTTTGCCACCTGCAAGCCGCCTGCCGATACCATGTTTTCGCTCATCATCATCTCCCGTTTCGTGCTCACGGTCGCTAATGCAGCCTCCGGCGCCGCCTGTCGAGGTCAGGAGCGCGATGAGCGCCGGGGGGTCGCCTGATTCGAAGCGGTCTGATACCAGCGACCGATGCGCGACGACCACCCACCCCGCACCCGCACTCGATGACCGGCAAGCGCCGCCTCGCGCTGATCCTCGGCGGTGTGCTGCTGGCCCTCGGCCTGCTCGTGCTCGCCAGCAGCAGCCTGCTCTCGGGGTCCTATCACCGCGCGGCGATCGAGCGGCTGGCGAGCCGGGTGGCGGGTCAACCGATCACCATCAAAGGCCCGATCAAAATTGCGCTGTTGCCGGACCCGCAACTGATCGCCCGACGCGTGACCATCGGCGATCCGCAGCACGCCTCGGTGCGCGCCAAATCGCTCAAGCTCGATCTCGCCCCCGGCCCGCTGCTGGTGGGTCGGTTGCGCGCAACCCGCCTGACCCTGCGCCAGCCGCTGATCACCATGCCCTGGCCATTGCCCGGCGGCGCCCGTGCGCTGGCACCGCCGCCCTGGCTGGCCTCGCTGCATGCCACCATCGATGACGGCACCATCAGCATCGGCGGGCTGCGGATGTCCGATGCGAATTTATCGATTTTCACCGGTGGGCCGAACGCGGTGCTCGCGGTCGGCGGTACCGCACGGCTCGGCGGCGTGCCGGTGCATCTGACCCTTGATTTGAGCAACGCCGCCGCCGCCCGCGCCAGCATGACCGCAGCACTCAGCCTGATCGGCGATGATGGGCGGTCTGGCGCCGCGATCAATTTTGTCGGCCAGTTCAATGATCGCAGCCAATTGACCGGCCAACTCACCGGACGCTCGACCCTGGCTTTGCCGGGCTGGCAGCCGCATTTGACCCTGCTGCGCGCCAGCCTGCGCGTCACCCCGCCTTTGATCAGCCTCACCCATCTGATCATTGCCCACGGCGCTGGTCAGATCACCGGCGCTGCATCGTTCACCCCGCAGCAAACCACGCTGGATCTTTCATTTCAGAAACTTAATCTGGCGCCGCTTTGGCGCCTCGGCGTATCGGCGCGCGGCGCGGCGCCGGTCAAGCTTGCTCTGACTTTGCATCAGGCGCGCCTGAATTTTCTCACCCTCCCCGACCTCACCAGCCGGATCAGCCTCACCCGCCACCATGCCCAAATTCTGGCTTTGCACGCGGCTATCGGCGGCGGCATGCTTGAGCTTGCCGGTGATGCGCCTCTGCACGGCGCCGCACTGGGTCGGTTCAGCGGGCCGATCAGCCTTACCGTTCCCCATTTGGCCGCTGCCATCGCGGCCTGGCGGCAGATCGACCCTGCTTTGCCGACGATGATCGCCAGCGCGCCCTGGAGCCAGGCGCCGCTCGATGTGACCGGACAGCTCATCGCCCATGGGCAGAATTTCCGTCTGGTCGGGCTCAACGGCGCCATCGGCACCGGCACCGATCGCAGCCGCTTTACCGGCGCGCTCAGCCGCCGCAGCGGACAGACCGCGATTGGGCTGGATTTCGGGCAACTCGCCCTGAATCTCGCTGATTTTCACGATTTCGCTCCGCAAGGCGGCGCCTCGTTCAGTGAACACCCCATCAACCTCCGCCTCACCGCCCGCTTCCTGCACCTCGCCCGCGATCATGCCACCATCAGCGGGCAGAACCTGCTGATCGACGCGGCCATTGGTTCGTCGTTGACGCTGCGCGCGGCGGGCCTCAGCATCGCGGGCGGCAGCCTGATCGCGCATGGTTCATTCAGCCCGACCGACGGG
>JAJZEG010000145.1 GCA_021828605.1 Pseudomonadota bacterium
TCCAGTCACCTTCGCCCGAATGCTCGATGCGCCGCCGCCTGTGGTTGCGCAAATAAGAGGTTGGGATTTGGCGGCGACCGCCGCCGACGGGCGTAGTGATCCGGATTGGACCGTGGGGGTGAAAATTGGTCTTACCGCCGAGGGCAATTACGTTGTGCTCGATGTGGTGCGCGCACGCGTTGCCGCCAGCGACCTTGAGCAATTATTGGTGAGCACGGCGCGTCGCGATGGCGCCATGACACAAATTTCACTGCCGCAAGATCCTGGTCAAGCCGGGATATGGCAGGCGCAGGCGCTTACGAGAAGCCTGTCAGGATTTTCGGTGATCTCCAGTCGGGAGAGCGGCGCCAAATTGACCAGGGCGCAGCCCGCTGCGGCGGCTATGCGGTCAGGGCGTCTGAGTATTTTGCGGGCAGAATGGACCGATCAATTTCTCGCCGAGCTTCGGGCCTTTCCTGATGGTGATAAGGATGATCAGGTGGATGCGTTAGCGCGTGCCCTCGCTGGCGTTAGTGATGTTCCGCCGCCCACGCGGGTGTTTAATTTGTCGATGATGGGGAGATAGTCGGTGTTTGATGCGATCAGCAACTTGATCGGCGCCGACCAGGCTTTGCCTGCACGTGCGCAACGGTTGGCTTTGTATCAGCGTGTTCTTGATGGCACGCTTTATGATGATTTGCCCTACGACTTCCAAGATGAGCATAATCGTGCGGGCGAGTATATTCCCCTGCGTCAGCGTCGGCCCTCGGTGCGCTATGGGCTGTGCCGAATGGTAGTGGAAGATTCGGTTGCATTGTTATTCAGTGCAGCTCATTTTCCGTCGATTGAGTGCGAAGACCCTGCGACGACGAAAATGCTTGAGACAATTATCCGCGACCATCAGCTCAATGCGCTGATGATTGAAGCGGCGCTGACCGGATCGGTTGGTTCGGTGGCGTTGTGGATGCGGGTTTTAGACGGGCGATTGTATTTTTCGGTGTTGCGCACGACGTTTTTGACGCCCAGCTGGTCGGTGCGGGCCCCTGATCAATTGGAGCGCGTCACCGAAAAATATCGGGTTGGTGGCGCTGAATTGCTGGAGCGCGGCTATCCCGATATTGATCCTGTCGGTGATTATTGGTTTCAGCGCCAATGGACCGCGCAGGATGAGCTTTGGTTTGAACCGGTGCCGGTGGATCAGGAGGCGCCATCGACAATCGATGCGTCGCGCAGCGTGCGGCATAATTTGGGATTTGTGCCGATTGTTTGGGTGCGGAATTTACCGGGCGGCGATGAGATTGATGGGGCCTGCACTTTTCGTCCGGCGATCGATACCTCGATTGAGATTGATTACCAATTATCGCAGGTGGGGCGCGGTCTCAAATATGCGTCTGATCCGACCTTGCTGATCAAGGAGCCTTTGGGTTTTGATCGTGAGTTGATCAAAGGGGCCGGCAATGCGATGCGGGTTTCGCAGCATGGCGATGCAAAATTGTTAGAAATTGGTGGCACCGCGTCAGCCGCGGTGATTGATTATGTGCGCACCTTGCGCGAGTTCGCGTTAGAAAGCGTGCATGGTAATCGGGCGAATGCCGATCGGCTAGCGGTGGCACCTTCCGGGCGGGCTTTGGAGCTGATGAACCAGGGCTTGATTTGGCTCGCTGATAATTTGCGAATCTCCTATGGCCATGGCGGGCTGCTCAAGCTGCTTCGCATGATTTTGGCCGCGCGACAACGGTTTGAAATTACCTTGTCAGGGACGATTATGCCGTGCGTTGACCCGCATGTGCCGATGCGTTTGCGCTGGCCGAATTGGTATCCGGTGTCCGCCGATGATCGGTTGAAGGAAGCCCAGGCGATTGCGACGCTCGCGGGTGCGGGGCAGATTTCGCAGGAGACCGCGGTGAATAACCTTCGCCATCATTTGACGATTACCGATGTTGAAGCAGAGCTCACCCGAATCAGACAGGAGCAAGGCGACTGATGACCGATACTCAACCCGGAACGCAAACAGATGACTTGGTGACTAACGACGATTGGCGGATGCGGGCGGAGGTTGCCGAAGCGACCTTGATTCAGAAACAGTCGGAGGCTGATGAGCGGCTGAAGCGCGCGGAATTGAAAATCGCTGCAATTCGCGCCGGTATGATTGATTTGGATGGTTTGAAGTTACTCGATTTTGGTCAAGTCAAGCTGGCCAGTGATGGCACTGTTCCTGATGCCGTCGAGATTATCGCGGACTTGCGTAAGTCGAAAGGCTGGTTGTTTGGTGCGGCATCCTCCTCATCGGTGGCAACGGCGCCGCGTGTGCAACCGCCGCGCACGCGCACGGCTCAAGAGATGACCGAAGCTGAATGGCGCGCGGCGCGCACGGCGCTGATTAAATAATCCACTAACAGCGCGCCTCCGCGCGCAAAGACTTTGCTTAATCGTTTGTTTTCACCGCGTGGGAAACTGCGCACGCTTTTGCACGTTTCAATGTCAATAGAAGGACCGACAAATGAGTATTGATAATTTTCCGACTGCGTTACAGCCGATTATCCAGCAAGGGTTTCTCGAGCGTGAATTCGAGCAGGCTTTGCACTCGAAATTGGGCTATCGGATGATCGCTGATCGTGAGTCATTCGCGGTCGGTATTGGCGAGACTTTGACTAAGACGAGGGCTGGCCTAAAGCCTTCAGTCACCACGCCGATTGCGGCGGCGACCAACACCAATTTGGATAATGGCCTGATTTCGCAGAGTTGGGGCGTCGAACAATATACGGTGACCCTCAATTTCTACGCGGCGACGCAGGATTTGAATATGGTGACCAGCCGAGTTGGCATCGCCAGTCAGTTTTTGCAGAACGCGGCGACGAATGGCGAGCAGGCGGCGCGGAGCCTTGATGAGCTGGCGCGCAATGCGTTGTTTGCGCCCTATTTCGGCGGCAATACGCGAGTCTCGGCTTCGCTAACAGCGGACTCGCCGACGATTACCGTTGATGATATTCGCGGCTTTACCACGATTTTTGTCAATGGCGTGCAGACCGGCGTGTCGCCATCGGCGACGTTGGCGGTGACGGTCAACGGCACCAACTATGTGCTCATCGGCGTGACGCCGGATATGAGCAGTAGCTCGTCGGCCCCCGGCGGCATTTCGGGGCAACTGACCTTCAGCAATCCAGTTTTGGTGGCTGATGGCGCTGCCGGTAACCCGGTGATTGCGAGCACGGCGAGTGCGATCAAGCGGCCTTCTGGACGATTGGCGACGACGCAGTTGCAAGCGACCGACTTGCTGACCATGTCGACGCTGCTTGATGCGGTCGCAGCGTTGCGATTGAATGCGGTGCCCGAGATTGATGGCGCTTATAATTGCTATCTTGATCCGGTATCAGCACGGCAATTATTTGCTGATCCGGATTTCCGGCAGTTATTCCAGGGCGCAACCTCGGCGAATTCAGTATTTCGCCAGGGTATGGTCAATAATTTCCTGGGATTGCGCTTCATCACCACGACCGAGGCCTATGTTCAGCAAATCCAAGGCAGCAACGGATTGTTCGTGCGTCGCCCGATTGTGTGTGGACAGGGCGCGCTGATTGAGGCGGATTTTGCCGGGATTGGCACCAATGATATCGGCACCAAGGATGCGTTGGTGCATATTGTTGATAGTGTCGCGATGGTGACCCGCGAACCGCTTGATCGGTTGCAGCAAATCATTGCGCAATCCTGGTATTGGATTGGCGGGTTCTGTGCGCCGTCGGACACCACGACCACGCCGGTTCAGGTTCCGACGGCGACCAATGCCAATTTCAAACGCGCGGTGATGATCGAGCATATCGGTTAAGGAGGCAGGCATGTCGACAGGGGCAAGCTTGCCGTTTCGGCCAGCCGGAACGGCGGTTGTTGCGGCGAGCACCACGGCGGTCAGCGTTGGGTTGCCGCCCGGTGGGTCGAGTGTGTTGATTTATAATGGGGCGGGGTCGGTCGCCTTTGTGCGGTTTGGCATGGTGGGGGAGACGGTTGCCGTATTGAGTGACACGCCGGTTCCCCCCGGGGCGCGGATGCTATTTGATGCGGGGCAATTGGTGACCGCGGGCAGTGCGATGTTAGCATCCGGGACCGGCAGCGTATATTTCACGCGTGGCGACGGCTCGGTCTATTGAGATGTCGGGCAGTTTGAATACCGTACCGGGCACGCTGACTGAGGCGCAGAAGGTGGATGTCCGGCGATTCTGTGGCTACCCGGCCTATGGTGCGGGTGCCGCAGGATTTGAATCGTGGCGATTTTTCCAAGCCTATGGCACTTTGGAATATCGCATGAATAATATGGCACCATCGGAAATCGTGGTTGTGGTGCAGTATTTGGCCACGCTCAACGCTCTGGAATTAGCGATCCCGGAAGCTTCGGGCAATCTGGATACGGATGCCGCAGCGAGCTGGCAGCATAATCGCAACGAGGTGGGCGACCGGGCGGCGTTATTTGATCAGTGGCGGCGGCGATTATGTGGATTTTTGGGCATGCCGCCCGGACCCGCGTTAGAATCATCGGGCATTACGTTAATCGTGTGAGGGTGCGATGGATGGGTTGCGGTTGGCTGACCGAATTGCCTATGGCGGCGGCATGGCGGCGCGCAAGGCAGGCGTGATTTGCGATGCCTATCGGCCTGTTGATGGGGCGTGCCCGCTCAACCCGGCGCATCGGATGGTTAGGCTTGGTGTTGTTACCCTGCCTGCGGGTGGTGGATTTAGAGGGCCAGCCGGATTTGGCGTCGCGTTTCGCCAGCTGGTGCTTGATCAGGCCTATATTATGCCAGGCGATTATTTGGTCGGGTCGTCGGGGACGTATTTGGTGGCGACCAATGAGCCGCCCGCGCCGGTATTGGGCGTGCAGTGCAACGAGGTGATCACGCTATGGCGCACCGCGACGCCTGCGGTCGCCGGAGTTAATCCGTATGGTGCGGTGTTGCTGCGGGATGCGCGGGTTGTGCTGAGCGGTTACCCGGCGGCTTTGATCCCGGGCGGCGTTAGTGATCGGGGGCGGGTCGGGCTGCCCGATGATACTAAATTGCCAGGTTATGTATTGGTTGTTGCCGCCGTCGATGGCGCTGGACCGTTGGTTGCCGATATTGTTCGCGATGGTCGGGGCCGTCAATTCGTGGTTGATGCTGCGGCGCGGTTTGGCGGGGTTTGGCGATTGGCCTTGACCGAAAGTGTGACGTGATGGCCGATCAATCTGATGTCGAAAATGCCCTCGTTTCGCTTGTCGCGAATGCGGTCTATCCGGCGGGGAGTGATGCGCCGTCCGCGGTGATTGGTCCGAACGGACCGGTGTTATGGCGGGTTTATCGCGGATGGCCGACCAGTGCGGTATTGGATGCCGATTTAGCGCAGGGGATTGCCCATGCGACGGTGGTGCCCGGTACCACGCCGATCCGCAATACGACGCGGTTTGCCCGCGTCTGGCAGGTGGTGGCGCCGGTTGCTGCATCGTTATCGGTGACGGTTGAGGTGGGCGTGGCCGTTTTTTCCGGGGTGTGCACCGTCGGTCAGTTAGTGGGTGCCGTAGTTGATGGTGCGATTTTTCCGTATGCGGTGCAGGCTTCGGATAGTCCGGCGACGGTGGCGAGCAATTTGGCGACGTTGTTACGCGCGGCGGGTTGGATTGTGAATTATCGTGGCGCCAGCCTGAGTGTGCCAGCGGCGCGGTTATTTGCCGCCCGGGTGGTAAGCGGTGCGACGGCATTGCAAGAGATTAAGCGTCAGCAACAGCAATTTCAGATCGCTCTGTGGTGTTCTGATCCGCTAACGCGTGATGCGGCTGCGGGCCTTATTGATTGCGCGCTCGCAGCGCCGCAATTTATCACGCTCGCTGACCGTTCCGCCGCACATTTGGTATTTGCCGGGGGGCTTACCCGTGATCAAGGTGCTAACCAGACGTTATATCGACGTGATTTTATCTATGCTGCCGAATATCCGACGACGCTCGCCGAGATCGAGCCCGCTATGTTGTTCGGAGTCGCAGGCCTGTCCGCCAATGGTGCGTTTGTTGCCGACCTGGTCGGCTGAAGGGAACATGATGATAATCAAGTTGGTTGTGGTGAAGCCGTTTCTGGCCTTCAAGCGCGGCGATGCGATCACTGATCCAGCCGAGATTGCGCGGTTGATGGCCGCAGGACATGGCGGCTCGGTCGTGCGTGTTTTGGCGGAGGCATAAATCATGCCTATTACCACGCTTGGCGCGTTAAACACGACGGCACTGATTGTGCCGGATTTGTATGTGCAAATTGTGCCGCCGCAGACACTTCTGCTCAATGGCGTGCCGACAGATGTTGCGGGGATTGTTGGCAGTGCGAGTTGGGGGCCGGTTGATGAGCCAGTGATTATAGGCTCGATGGCCGATTACGCATTGAGCTTCGGTCCCGTCATGCCTAGAATTTTTGATATGGGCACGGCTGTCGCGATCGCGGTGCAGCAGGGGGCGGGCAATTTCCGCTGTGTTCGAGTGACGGATGGCACCGATATCGCAGCCGCAGTAAACTTGTTTGGGGCCATTAACTTTACTGCTATTTATACGGGAAGTTTGGGAAATTTGCTTTCGATTGCGCTTTCGGCGGGATCCGCTGCGGGCAGCTGGTGCCTCACTGTTTCCATGCCGGGGCGGCCGTCGGAGGTTTTTGATAATCTGCTTGGGACCGGCAACGCCCTTTGGCAGGCTATGGCTAATGCGGTTAATCAAGGGACGGGTCCGTTGCGCGGTGCTTCGCAATTAGTCGTAGCGAGCGCTGCCTCCTCCAGCATTGTGCCGACGGCGGGGGTTTATCCATTTTCGTCGGGTGTGGCCGGGAGCGATGGGGTTGCGACGTTAACCGCCGGCATGGTGCTGGGGCAAGATACCGCGTCGCGTAGCGGGTTGTATGCGCTGCGCAGCCAGGGTTGCACGCTCGCGATGTTGGCGGATGTGACCGACATGACCCAGTGGACTGCGCAGGTGGCGTTTGGATTGGAAGAAGGATGTTACATGATCCTGACCGGTCCGGCGGGCGATACGATTGCGAACGCGGTTTCGGTTAAACAGGCGGCGGGCTTGGATTCATACGCGGCAAAATTGATGTTTGGCGACTGGATCTGGTGGTATGATCAAGCGAATCAGCTGACTCGATTGGTTTCACCACAAGGCTTTGTGCTGGGTCGGTTAGCGAACCTGTCGCCTGAAAAATCGTCGTTGAATAAGCCGCTCTATGGTGTGGTGGGTAGTCAGAAATCGGGACAAAGCCCATCGGGCATCAGTAATGGGTATACCACTGCGGATCTGGCGGCTTTGCTGTCGGCGGGGGTTGATGTGATTGCCAATCCGCAGCCTGGTGGGAATTTTTGGGGCGTGCGCGGCGGGCATAATAGTTCGTCGAATGCGGCGATCAATGGAGATAATTATACCCGCCTCACCAACTATATTGCGGCGACATTATCTGCGGGCATGGGCGCGTATGTGGGGCGGGTGATCAACGCAACGTTGTTTCAGCAAGTGCGCTCGACATTGCTGGCATTTTTGAATGGGATGTTGTCGCAGGGGTTACTGGGTAGCACCACCGGATCATTGCCGTTCGCGGTGGTTTGTGATGCCTCGAACAATCCGGCGACGCGCACTGGTTTAGGTTATTTGCAGGCCGATGTACAGGTTTTGTATCAGGCGATCAATGAAAAATTCATTGTTAATGTGCAAGGTGGCCAGACTGTTCAGGTTAGCCAACAGACATTGCCGCAGGGCACGGTATAAGGGAGTTTGATATGCCGTATAATAGTTTTTCGGTTGGCAATGACTGCCAACTTGTGGTTATGGGCCCGTTCGGGCGCGTCGATTTGGCGTATGTGATCGGGTTCGAGGTTAGTCAGATTACCCAAAGTGTGCGCGTTGATCGGCTGGATGGGATTCAGTTGGGTGCCGAGCTGCCGCGCGGGTGGCAAGGTGCGTTCAGTCTTGATCGGGGCAGTTCGACGGTTGACGATTTTATTGCACAGATTGAGCTGGCTTATTTTGCCGGGCAAGCGATCGCGCCGGGGACGTTATATCAGTATATAACCGAAACGGACGGATCGGTCTCGACCTATCAATTTGATGGGGTGGTGTTCAAACTCAGCGCGGCGGGATTGTATCGCGGGGATATGCCGGTGGCCCAGAAATTGGAGTTTTTTGCCTCGACCCGGAAACGGCTATGACGGAACCGATGGCGAGTGATGCATTGGGGCGCGCGCTGAGTTTGCGGCGCATCACCATGCTTGATCGGTTGCGGTTGTTTAAAGCGATTGGTGCCGACTTATCGATGAATGATGCGTATTTTGGCGTGGCGTGTCTCGTCGCGGCGGTGACAGCGATTGATGGTGTGCCGATGCTGTTTCCAGCCAATGAGGCGACGATTGAGCACGCAGTGGAACGGCTGGGAGAGGCGGGTTTAGACGCTGTTGCGGCCTGGTTGGAACGGCCGGAAATTGAGCCGAGCAGGGCGCTTGCGGGAAACTGAGCAGGCATCCCGCGTTGATCGACTGCTTGTATCTGGTCGGGCGCGGGGTGCCATTTGAGGTGGCGTTCGAACTCGATGACGCGGTTCGGACGGCATTTGTGGTGTGTATTGGCACCTTGGACGGGCTGCGCTTCGATTGGCAACGGATGATGTGGGAGCCGCCAGCGTGAACCATTATGATCGACGCGGATCGTGGGCAGGCGGGTGGGGACGCAAGGTTTCGCGGTATCATGGTTTACCGATCCCTCTGGCTGGGTATGCGCCGCAACGCGTGCGGTCTGCGCGGGTTGCGGCATGGCAGGCTCAGCGGGATTTCGGTCCGGTCGGCAGCGGATCGATGGTTGTCGGCATCCGTGCAGGGACGGGACTCGTGGCGCTGGCGCGGGCGCAGGGATATCGGGCGTCGGGTCGGTGGATGCGCGGCAAGTCTGGATTCGGTGGTCGAAGCGCGGCGAGCGGCGGATCGTTGGCCCATTGGCGCTCACGGCTTTCGGCGGTCCGAGGATGGAAACCGCCTCCGATGAAGAGTCTGGGGCAGTTTGTTAGCCAAGCCTGCGCCGGAATGCGGTTGGATGGGTTGGCGGTTGCGCAGAGAGCAGGAGGGTTGCGCGGAGATGCGCGAGCGCGGCTGGTGGGATCAGCGCCAGGCTCGCTGGGTTATCCATCGGTTGCACCGATCAGGCCGCATGGGAGCGAGATCGGGATGGCTGGCGCGGTGAGGCATGAGCTCGGCCATAAGCTGGCGGCGCTGGGCGGGCGCGATCATTTGTCAGCGAATAGTCAGGAGCATGGCCATCAGGCGCGGGCGTGGTGGGGCAGTGGTAAAGGCGAAATATCGGCGGCGTCGACGGAACATCGGGTTACCGCGCAGGACGAGGCGAAGTACCGCGTGACGGATCGCGATATGATGGGCTGGTTGGGTCGCGCATTTGGTGATGAAGCGCGTCGGCCACCGTCAGGACCGACGCGGTGTGATGGGTTGCTCGCGCCGATTTATCCTGGGCGCAAGCCGGGTTTCTGACCTCGAAATGGGAGTTGGCGCGCGATGACTGGACAGCAGACTGTGCTGCTCGGCCCGGTGACGTTGCAGGGGTTCGAGGTGCCTGAGCGAATCATGTTTGGCGGTGGGCAACGACTAGCTGTCCATGAGCTGATCGGTGGCGGTCGGGTTATCGATACGCTCGGAGCGGCGGCTGAGGAGATTGCGCTGGGTGGGATATTTTCCGGCCCCGATGCGGCGTTGCGGGTGCAAAGCCTGGATGCGGCGAGGATTCTCGGGACTGCGTTGCCGATCAGTTGGGGTGATTTTGCGTACACCGTTATCATCGCGGAATTTGCTGTGCATTACGAGAAATCCTGGTGGATTCCTTATGCGCTGCGCCTTGTGGTGGTCGAAGATCCGGTCGCTTTGTTAGTATCGGTCGCGAATCAAGCGGTGTTTGATTTGGCGGCGGGCGCGGGATTTGCCGGTGCGGCTGGGATCCCGACGGGCGGTATTAGTGTCGGCGCGCCGGCAAGTTTTACCCCTGCAATAACGGGTTTGGCGCAAGTCATTGGGTCCGCCGGTGCTGTGCTGACCGGGGTCTCGGCTAGCCTGGCGGGAACTATGTCGGCGCAGGCGGGCGCTGCGGCGGTGACGATGGCGGTTCAGGCGAGCGGGCTGCTGGCGAACGCCGCAGCGGCGCGCGGCTATTTGGCCCGTGCTCAGGCGAACCAGGGAGCGAGCGGCGCATGAGTGGCACGACGATTACGGCGATTGGGGGCGATTTGTTCATGGTGGCAGCGCAGTATTTGGGCGATGCGACTCAATGGATCCGCATCGCGCAACTTAACGGGATCAATGATCCGTTTTTGGTTGGACAGGCTGAGTTGGTTTTGCCTCCGATTGATCCGAATGCCGGTGGTGGCGTGCCGAATGTCTGAGTTTGTCTCCGCGCGCGCCCTTGGGTTGGGTGTGATTATTGGCGGCGTGCCG
This sequence comes from Pseudomonadota bacterium, assembly GCA_021828605.1. The sequence goes on from JAJZEG010000145.1 coordinate 10,450, forward strand.
ATCAATGGCGCTCAATCATTCGAGTTGATCCAGGAATCACCGTATAGCGCGGCTAGATTTCGTTTGACCCTGGCGATGAATGCGCCGGGGACCGGCGCGGGGTTCTATGCCAGCATGGGGCCTGATACGATACGGGTTGATATTCGTGCCGATGTTGGATTATCGGCGGGGAGCCTGACGTTTGAGGGTCAGATCGATTCAGTGATGATCGATGTTGGTGCTGGGGTGGCGTTAGTGAGCGGGCGGGATTTCACCGCGCGACTGATTGACGCCGAGGTCAGTGCGAGCTTTTCGAACCAAACAGCCAGTGCGATTGCCAACCAATTTGCCCAAGCCGCAGGATTGACCGCGCAGGTTACCACCACGACAACGCCGATTGGTCAGTATTATGAACTCGCGCATACCGGGTCGGCTTTGGCGTTGCATTCACGTCATCCGACACGGTGGGATTTGCTGATCGATTTGGCGGAACTCGAAGATTTTGTGGTTGCAGTTACCGGCTCGACCTTCGTTTTCGGACCTAAACCGTCAACGCCGCCGTTGGTGTTGTCCTATCAACGCGATTTGATGGAGCTGACGATTGATCGCGCTGTTGGATTGTTAGAACCGACGGTGACCATCAAGAGTTGGAATCCTCGGCTGCAAAGCGGATTTACCGCGACGGCGGGCAGCACGAGCGCCAACGCGGTGACATTGGTCAAACCGAACCTGACAGAAGCCCAGGTCACTGCCTATGCGCAACGCGAGCAGGCGCGATTGGCCGCGCAGAGCGTATTGTTGCGCGTCGTTATGCCGGGTGAGTTTACCCTCGCGCCATCGTCGTTGGTGCAGTTGCAGGATGCCGGGCCATTCATTGATGGTTTGTATCGGCTGCGCAGCGTGGAGCGCCGTATTGATAGGGCGAGCGGCTTTATTCAACGGATTGAAGCAACAAAGGTTGGATAGTGGAACCATTTTGGAACGCCGTGAAGACCCGTGCAGCAGCTTTGGATGGGCTGGGTGCGCAGGCCCGCTTCGGGTTGGTTTCAAGCTTTGATCCCGCTGCATTTTCGGCACGGGTGATGATCCAGCCTGAAAATATCCTGTCGGGATGGTTGCCGGTGTTAGCGCCATGGGTTGGGGCAGGGTGGGGATTGGCGGCGCCGTTATCGCCGGGAGATCAGGTGCTTATTTTGGGCCAAGAGGGTGATTCTCAGCAAGGGATCATTATCGGTGCGGTCTGGTCGGCGGCCAATGCCACGCCGGGCGCCGCAGTTGGCGAATGTTGGTTGGTGCATCAGACTGGCTCATTTTTGAAGTTGTTGAATGACGGAACCATCGCCCTGACCGCGCCCACTGTCACGGTGACCGGCGACCTCATAGTCAGCGGCGAAATATCCGATTTGGGCGGGCAGCACGGTACGCTGGACCGGTTGCGCCAAGCCTATGATCACCATGTTCATGCTGATCCTCAAGGTGGATCCACCGGACCGACGTCGGAGGTAGTGTGATGGTTGACCTGACGCTGACCTTTGGCGGTGACTTGGCATTGGGCGCTACGGGCGACCTGGCTCTGGCTTCGGGTGTGGCGTTAACAGAGCAGCGGGTGCTGCGGCGGCTTTTGACGAATCCTGGCGATTATATCTGGCAACTTCCCTATGGCGGGGGGCTTGCCTCGTTCGTAGGGATGGCGGGGATGGGTGCTCGTATCGCGGCAGATGCACGGGCGCAATTGAAATTGGAGGCGCGGGTAGCCCGGTCACCGGCGCCCAGGATCAGTGCCAGCGAAAATCCTACCAGCGGTGTGGTGTTGTCTATTTTATATGCTGACGCGGTCAGCGGGCAAAATCAGAGCGTGACGCTACCGGCCTGATTGGCCGCGCGCCCACCCGAATCGGTCAGGCTGCGATGATGGAGGTTATATGCAATTATCACTGCAAAGCTTCTCCGCGATGGTGGAGACGATGGCCGCATCGGTGCAGGGCGCTGTTAGTCAACTGGTCGATTTGTCAGTGGGATCG
>JAJZEG010000324.1 GCA_021828605.1 Pseudomonadota bacterium
CCCGCCCGTGCTCAAGATCGAGGTCGCCAGCGTGCAGGTTGCATAGCTCGCCATACCGGCACCCTGTCAGCAATCCGGCGATCACCAAGGGCCGGAAGGCCGGATCACACGCATTGACCAGCCGGGATGCTTCGTCATCGGTCAAATAGCGCACCTTGGCGGCATCCACGTTCGCGAAGGGCTGCACTCGCCGCCAAGCATCATCGGACTCGGCGAGTCCGTCTCGATAAGCAAGATTCAGGATCGCTTTCAATACGGTCAGTATACGGTTGGCGGTCGAGCGGCGGGCGCGTTTAGCCACTGAATCGGTTGCCGGGCGGCTCTTGCGCTTGCCGCTCGCATCGGCGCGAAGCCGGGCCGGGGTGGTCGCTAAGGCGTCATGCCATGCCTTGATCGTGCCAGCCGTGAGTCCGTGAACATTCATCGTGCCCAGCTTGGGCAGGATATGGGCGGCGATCACTGAAACGGTTTCGCGTTCGGCCTTGCCGCCTTTGGCGAGGTAGTGCGCCATGTAGCGCGCGGTGGCATCCGCTACGCTGATAGGCGCCGCCTTCGGCCCGCGCGACAGGCTGGCGAACCATTCCGCCGCCGCATCAAGGGCTTGATGATAGGTCAGAGTGCCGTCGCCGTCAGCTTCCATATAATCATCGGCGCTGCCCAAAGATTTATAGGTATTGCGCGGTACGCGGTCGCGTTCGTAGTGCCGGGCAATCCATGTGCCCGACTTACTGCCCGGCAAGCGGCGATATCCAAGGCCCCGGCCTTCCTGAATCTGATGAAAGTAGGGTTCACGGCGCACTGGCAAGCGAAGCCGCGCAGTTCGCGTTTCCAGCCTCTCATTGCGTGCCTTCCGTGCCATCCGAATCGCCCCTCAAACGTGCTGATATGATATATACGGTATGTATGACACCGAACGCAATGGGATAATGCAGGACTAAAGTCAGCCTATATCAACGGTTTCAAAGACAATGCGGAACGCTCTAGGAGATACGTTATCGCTCTTTCACGGCGGTAACACGAGTTCGAATCTCGTACGGGATACCATCCAGCATCAGCCCATTATCAGCGACCTATGATCCGAGGCGAAAGCTTGGAGTCCGGGGCGGGCCAATCAATTATACCGTCCTTCAATCTCCGGTGGTGAATTAACGCTTGGTCTGCTAAATCACACATGGATCGAATCGGTATAGAGTGTCCCTGCTCTGAAATCCGTCGGATTTCCGGGCAGACACTCGGCCAGGGTGATGGATCGGAGACCTCGAAGAATGATCGCGTTGGCAGCGCCACTTGACCGGACGCGCGGCGTATCGCCGCTCGGCTCACCTTTTGTGTCTTATGCGCAAAATTTTGAGGATGTGCTCCTCGCACGGGTATTTAAACAACAAAATCAAGGGTTTTACCTCGATATTGGCGCTTATGATCCTGAGATCGGCTCGGTGACCAAGGCGTTTTATGATCGGGGCTGGCGCGGCATTAACATCGAACCGGGTCCAATTTTTGCGCGCCTTGCGGCCAACCGCCCTGAGGATAATAATCTGGAAATCGCAGTCACCGATTATACGGGAGAGGTCGGCTTTATCGATGATCCGAGCGATCCGGGTCTGTCGCGCCTGTCAGCCCCCGACGCCCGAGCGAAACCGCAGCGCATGGTCGCGTGCGACACGCTCACTCGGATTCTCGCAACCCACGGCCAAGGCCGAACACCCGATTTCATCAAAATCGACGCGGAAGGGGCAGAATTCGCCATTATCAACAGCACCGATTGGCGTGCCATCCGGCCGAGCGTGCTGTTGATCGAGGCCACTTACCCTTGGACCAACGAGCTAGCCAATCAATCCTGGGAACCAATTTTACGCGATTACGGTTATCAGCGCGCCTATTTCGACGGGATCAATATGTTTTATATCCCGGTCGAGCGTGCTGATTTGCAGCGGCATTTCGTCATTCCGGTCAATGCGCTTGATCATTTTGTGATGTATAATCAGAGATTAGCGACAATTCAGCGCGATGTGTTGGACAGCCAGCGCGCTTTTGCCGCAGCCGAGGTGATCACCACGAAGCTCCGCGCCGAACGCGCCGCCCTAGCGGGCCAGTTAGCCGAGGCCGTGGCCGATCATCAGGCATTTCGCGATCGCCTGGCCATTCATCTGGAATGGCCCGACGCACCCAGATCGTTGCGGGTAGGCTTGGGCCTCGCCCGATTTCTGCGGCGTCTGCGTTTGTCGCGCCCGCAGGCTTCGGCTTCGTTTGATACCGGATCAAATAATGCGTCGCCTGCCGCACATCCAATGCGAAACCTGCTCAAGACGCTATTATTTTTGGCCTACCGCCCCTTTCGCCCGATTTTGCGTCCGATGGCTTGGCGACTGCGTTGGTTTTTGGTGGGTGATATCCGGCATGATCTCGCGCGCCTCAACGAGCGCTTGGACCGCCAGGCCAGCCACGCCCTTGATCCCAATCTGGCGCATGAACAAGCGCGTGCCAAAGCCGATCCGTTGATCGGCTTAGTCGAGACGGCCTTAGTAACGCTGGCGCTTGAGGTCGAGCGTCTGGCTGCCGAGCGGCGATAATCCCGCCGGTGCGTGACCTCCTGATCGATGCGCGATGTTTGCAGGATTCTGCATTTGCCGGGCGCGGTATCGGCGTTCATAGTGCCGCGCTGATCGCGGGTGGTCGCACGCGCGCCGATATTCGGGCGGGCTTTCGGTTTATCGCCTTATGCGACCCCGCATTACCGCCCTTGGCCGCTCATTATCATCGTCTGTTCGATGGATCGCGGGGGGTCGCTTATCAAGGTTACGGCGCTGATACTGCTTTTTTGCAGCTCTCGCCGATGACCCATGATCCGCTTTGGGTCGCCCGGCTGCTCGCGGATCGCCGAGTTCCAAGCGTTGCATTG
>JAJZEG010000282.1 GCA_021828605.1 Pseudomonadota bacterium
CGCGACCTGGGCCAGCGGCGTGGCACCCGCTTGGGTGGCTTGGGTGACTTTGAAAACATAGGTGCCGATCGCGCCACTGATCGGACCGACCACCTGACCAGGGTTGGCGGCGAATACGGCTTTGGAGAGCCGACCCGAGGGGAGCGAATCCGCCTGCGCGTTCTTGAAGGTGATCGCGGTGGCGGTGGCGGCACTGGCGGCCTGCTTCATCGCGGCCCAATTTTTACCAGAGCGCCAGGCGGCGGCGAGGTGCTGCGCGCTGGCGGTGGATTCGGCGGTGATGATCTCGACGCTGCGTTGGGCCGGGGTTTGATAGCGCGCGATATCGGCCTGATAGCGCGCGGCGATGGGCACCTGGCTGACATTCATGCTCGGCGCGAGCAGGCTGGGTGCCAGCACGGCCACTTGGATATTGCGGGTTTCAGGGGTGGAGAAGCGGTTGGGATGGTTGCGCCAGAACCGGCGCAGGATCGCGGCGCTGGGCGGGTTGGGGGCGGTCGCGGCGGCGAAGGGCAGTTCGACATAGGCAGCACTGCGCGACTGGCCGAGGAAATTGACCAGATGATCAATCAGCGGGGTGGGCGCCACCGCGCCGCTGGCGACGGCTTGCACCACCTGATTGGCGTTAATGCTGCTGGACAGCTCGGCCATGAATTGGTCGGGCGTGATGGTCGCGCGGTCGATGGCCTGACCCACGGCTTGGCCTGCGAAAATCCGGCGCAATGTGGCCGATGGCGCTTTACCGCCGGATTGCGTGGCGTAGCGGGTAAGTTCGTTTTGATAGGCGGTTTGCACCGGGGCGAGCGGCACGGCCTGACCGGCGACGGTCGCGACCGCGGTGCCGGAACCATTCAGGGTCACCACATTGGCAATCCCCCAGAACACGAACACGATGATCAGGACGCCGAAAAAAATCCGGACAATCCAATTATCGAGTAATTTGCGGATGACTGAGAGCATGGCTGATTCCTGAGCGGCTGATTGCGCGACGCTTTACCACGAGCGCGCCCGATTGCCAGCCCGATTGCCAGCCCGATTGCCAGGTGGGGCGATGGATGGTTTATCGGGGACCGGTTCGAGATCAGGGTCAGGAGAGCAAAAATGCGCCAATTAATTGCGGGCAATTGGAAAATGAACGGCGCGCATGCCGGGCTTGCCGCCTATGTCAGCGGGCTGAAAGCGGCATTCGCCCGGCTGGATCACGCGGATGTGTTGGTCTGTCCACCCGATCCGCTGGTGCCCTTGATGATTGCGGCGTTGGGCGAAGGCGCGGCGGTCGCGGTGGGGGCGCAGGATTGCGGCGAGAAGCGCGCGGGTGCGCATACCGGCGATGTCTCGGCCGATCTCCTGGCCGAATTAGGGGCGCGCTATGTGATTTTGGGTCATTCGGAACGCCGCCTGGAGCATCATGAGACCAATGCGATGGTGCGTGCCAAGGCCGAGGCGGCGGCGGGGGCGGGATTGATCCCGATCATCTGTGTCGGCGAATCGGCGGAGGAACGTGCGCATGACGAGGCGATGACGGTGGTGCGCGCGCAGTTGGCGGGGAGTTTGCCCGAGGGATTCGCGGGCGTGATCGCCTATGAGCCGATTTGGGCGATTGGCACCGGCAAAGTGCCGACCGATCCGGAGATCGTGCAGATGCACGAAGGCATTCGCGCGGCTTTGTCGCGGCAATTGGGCGAGGCCGGTGCGAGCGTGCGGATTTTATATGGCGGGTCGGTCAAGCCGGATAATGCGCAGGCGATCCTGGCTTTGGCCGAGGTCGGCGGCGCGCTGGTGGGCGGGGCGAGTTTGAAGATCGAGGATTTTCTTGCCATTGCGGCGGCGGCGACGGGGGGGTAAGAGCAGGCGGCGACGATCTGGCGGCGCGGGGTGGCGAAAGCCTGCGCGCGGATCGGGACTGCTTTGTCATTCGGAAGGCTGCGATGATTACTGTTCTGCTGGTGCTGCAAGTATTTGTCACCTTGGCGTTGATTGGCGTGGTGCTCATCCAGCGCAGCGAAGGCGGCGGGTTGGGGTTGGGCACCAGCCAGGGCATGGGCAGCTTCATGACCGGGCGCGGCACCGCGACTTTGCTGTCGCGCACCACGGCGGTGCTGGCGGCGCTGTTTTTCATTCTCTCGATTGCGTTGGCGATGCTCTATAAGCATGGCGGCGGCAGCGGATCAGAATCGATTTTGAACCAGCCAGCGGCCACAAGCCCATCCAAAGCAGGCGGGGCGGTGACGTTGCCGGGGGTCAAGCCGGTGATCCCGACCGGCTCAAACGGGGTGGGCGGTTTGGCGGTGCCCTTGCCGCAAGCGCCGATTTCACCAACATCATCATCAACACCGACGCCACCGACCTCACCAACACCGACGCCTGCGCCGACCCCTAAAACGCCCTGATCTGGAGCGAAAATATGTTTGCTGGGTTCTGGCCTGAATTGGCCGCGGCGTGCTATGGCGAATGTCCATGACGCGGTTTGTCTTCATCACCGGCGGCGTGGTTTCCTCGCTTGGTAAGGGTATTGCCTCGGCCTCGTTGGGTGCGCTGTTGCAGGCGCGCGGCTATCGGGTGCGGCTGCGCAAGCTCGATCCGTATTTGAATGTCGATCCGGGCACGATGAGCCCGTATCAGCATGGCGAGGTATTCGTCACCGATGATGGCGCCGAGACCGATCTGGATTTGGGCCATTATGAGCGCTTCACCGGCGTGCATGCGACCAAATCGGATAACGCCACCACCGGGCGGATTTATTCCGAGGTGATCGCGCGCGAGCGGCGCGGCGATTATCTCGGCGCGACGGTGCAGGTGATTCCGCACATCACCGATGCGATCAAGCAGGTGGTGGTGCGTGATACTGAGGGGCTGGATTTCGTGCTGGTCGAGATCGGCGGCACGGTCGGCGATATT
>JAJZEG010000375.1 GCA_021828605.1 Pseudomonadota bacterium
CCGGTCGCCGTCGCCGACATCCTTGCCGATTACCGGCTCGATACCTCCAGCATCGCCACCGCCTTGCTGCATGACGTGATCGAGGATACCGGCATTTCGCTCCCCGAACTCGAAGCCGGGTTCGGCGCCGAAATCGCCGGGCTGGTCGATGGCGTCACCAAATTAACCCGCCTCGAACTACAATCGGATCGCACCAAACAGGCCGAAAACTTCCGCAAATTGGTTCTGGCGATGAGCAAGGACATTCGCGTCCTGCTGGTTAAACTCGCTGACCGCCTGCATAATATGCGCACCATCCACTTCGTCACCGAGCGCGACCGCGCGGTGCGCATCGCCCGCGAAACCATGGAAATCTACGCCCCCCTCGCCGAGCGCATCGGCATGGAGCGGGTCAAGGTCGAACTGCAAAACCGCGCCTTCGCCGTCATCGACCCCGAAGCCTTCGACTCCATCCAAAACCGCCTGAACTTCCTGCGCGGCCAGGGTGCGGACGTGATCGAAGAAGTCCGCGCCGATCTGCTGCGCGTCTGCCGCGAGGCGGGCATCGACACCATCGAAATCCTCGGTCGGGAAAAGTCAATTTTCTCGATCTGGGAAAAAATGCAGCGCCGCAATGTCGCCTTCGAGCAACTCTCCGACATCATGGCGTTTCGCATCCTCGTCCCCAACCGCGATGCCTGTTACGTCGCCCTCGGCGCCATCCACGCCGCCTTCCCCGTCATCGCCGGGCGCTTCAAGGACTATATCTCCACCCCCAAAGCCAACCTCTATCGCTCGCTGCATACCGGCGTGACGCTGCGCCAGCCGCGCAATCAAAAAATCGAAGTGCAAATCCGCACCGCCGAGATGCATGATATCGCGGAAAACGGCGTCGCTGCCCACTGGTTCTACAAGCAAGGTGCCGATGCGCGCGGCGAACCCTCCAGTGCTGATCTGAAACAATTCCGTTGGGTCCAGGATCTGCTTGAAATTCTCGATAACTCCTCAGCCCCTGATGAGTTCCTTGAAAACACCAAGCTCGAACTCTACCAGGATCAGGTTTTCTGCTTCACCCCCAAGGGCCAGTTGATCCAACTCCCGCGCGGCGCCACCTCGGTCGATTTCGCCTATGCCGTGCATTCACAAATCGGCGATAGCTGTGTCGGCGCGCGGATCAATGGCCGACTGATGCCCCTGCGCTACGCCCTGCAAAATGGCGATCAGGTCGAAATCCTCACCGCGCGCGGCGGCACGCCATCCGCCTCGTGGGAGCGTTTCGTGGTCACCGGCAAGGCCCGCGCCCGCATCCGCCGCTACCTCGCCCAGCAGGCCCGCGTCCAGCATCGCGATCAGGGCAAAGCCGCACTCGCCCGCGCCTTCCGCCAGGACGGCGTCGATGGCAGCGAAAAAATCCTTGATCCCATTCTCAAAACCTTGAAAATCCTCAGCCTTGATGATCTCTATGTCGCGGTCGCCACCGGCAATCTCGGCGCTAAGGACGTCGTCCACGCCGCCTACCCGGAACTGCGCGAAAATCGCGGCCCGCGCACCATCCCCGGCATGCTCGCCCGCGCCCCGCGCGCCGCCAAGCCGAGCAATCTGCCGATCACCGGCCTGATTTCCGGCATGGAAGTGCATTATGCGGGCTGCTGTCACCCGCTCCCCGGCGACCCGATTGCGGGCATCATCGCCACCGGCAAAGGGGTGACCATCCACACCAAGGATTGCCTGACCCTGGAGACTTTTTCCAACACCCCCGAACGCTTCATCGATGTCGATTGGGACTATGCCCAACTCAACCAGTCGCGCGACGCGCCCGGCAAGGACAAGCCCTTCACCGGCCGGGTCAGCGTCATCGCCGCCCACGCCCCCAACGCCCTCGCCAACCTCGCCAACGCCGTCGCCAAACAAAACGCCTCGCTCGAATCGCTGAAAATCGTCCATCGCCAGCAGGATTTCTTCGAATGCCTGATCGATGTCGAAGTGCGCGACCTGCGCCATCTCTCGCAGGTCATCGCCGGCCTGCGCGCGGCGGGCGGCGTCACCCAGGTTGATCGGGCCAAAGCATGAGCGGCGGCGCGCGATGATCATCGGCATCGGCTCGGATCTCTGCGATATCAGGCGCATCGAACGCTCCTTGGCGCGCTTCGGTGATCGCTTCACCGAACGGCTCTTCACCCCATCCGAGCGCGCCCGCGCTGAGCGTCGCCCACATCAGCGCGCCGCCAGCTACGCCAAACGCTTCGCCGCCAAGGAAGCCTGCGCCAAAGCCCTCGGCACCGGCTTTCGCCGCGGCGTGTTTTTCGCCGATATCGGGGTGGTTAATCTGCGCACCGGTCAGCCTACCCTGGCCCTGACCGGCGGGGCCGCCGCCCAGCTCGCCCGCCTGCTCCCGCCGGGCCGGGTCGCGTTCCTGCATCTGTCTTTGACCGATGAATACCCCTATGCCTATGCCCATGTCATTATCGAAGCCCGCGACCCTCCCTGATTTTCTCTCCTGCCCGCATCTCGGCAGTTGCGGCGGCTGCGCTGCGACCCCGCCTTCGGACAAGGTTGCGCATCTGCGCGACGCCCTCGCCCGCGCGGGCTATGCCGAACCGCCGATCCAGCCCTTAATCGCCATCCCGTTCGGCACCCGCCGCCGCGTCGATCTCGCCCTCCAACGCCATGACGGCGCAATCCGCCTGGGCTTTCACCAGCGCCGCGCGCGCGATGTCATCGATATCCTGACCTGCCCCGCCGCTCTGCCCGCCATCGCTGCCCTGATCACGCCTCTGCGCAGCCTGGTCGCGCAACTCGCGGGCCTGCGCAAATCCGGCAGCATCCTGATCAATCGGCTCGATAACGGCCTGGATCTGACCCTGACCCTCGATGCCCCCGCCTCAGCACCCGACCGCGCCCGCCTGATCGCCTTCGCCC
>JAJZEG010000168.1 GCA_021828605.1 Pseudomonadota bacterium
ACCACGCTCGGCGCCTATGGTGCCGGGCAATGGGCGCGGCGCAGCGGGCGCACCCGGTCGTTGCTGATGGGCGGGCTCGGGGTGACGGCGGTGGGGTTTTTCTGTCTGGCTATCCTCCCCGCAGCGACGCCGATTGGGTTGATTGTGCTGGTATGTTTTGCATTCGGCACCGGCATTGGTTTTGTGCTGCCCTCGACGCTGGTTGCGGTGCAGAACGTGGCGCCGCGCGAGGATGTCGGGGCGGCGACCGCGACGTTATTGCTATTGCGCGCGATGGGGGGCGCGTTTGGTGCGACCATCGCGGGCACGATTTTATCCACTCGGCTTGAGCATGGATTGGCGGCGGCGGGCGCGATTCGTGCCGGGTTCCAGTTGACGTTTGGCATGGCCGGGGGCATGGCGTTGATTGGGTTGGTGCTGTGTTTTGGGGTTGCCGATATTGCGTTACGCGATCAACTCGAACCGGTGGCAGAACCGATTGGGCATTGAAACTGTCGGCGCGTTATTGGCTAACCTTTACGGATCACCAGTACCGCCCTGCCCTCGCTGATATCGATCAAATCTAACACGTCATGGCCTTGTTCAGTGGCGGCGCGCGGGACATTGGCGCGCGGTTCAGCGCCGCGCAGACGCACCAGTAATATTTGGCCCGGTTCCATCGCATCGAGCGCCAGTCGGGTGCGGACATAGGTCATGGGACAGGTTTCGGCGGTAATATCGATGGCCCGATCATGCGCAGGGAGAATTGATTGCTGCTCCACTGCTAAAGAGTCGGCAGATTTGTTCGAGGGGGGCGGATTTATCATGTCGCAACCTGTGATCGTGATGGTCTTGATTATACCCAACGGACCAAATATTACTATATCGGAGCCTCAATGAAGGCTTGCGCATGGCCGTAATTATGCGTAAGGAAGCTCGGGATAACATACTATTTTGTCAATAACGAAGGAACGACCATGCCGCAAGAACCCGAGAATGTGCAACTGTTGCAGCTAACTGCACAAATCATTTCCGCTCACGTTTCGCACAACTCAGTGCCCGCTGAGGCACTCGGGGGGCTTATTCGTGAAGTGTATCTGAGTTTGAAAGGCGAACCGACTGCCGATACCAAGGCGCAACAACGCCCGGAACCGGCGGTTAGTCCGTCGAAGTCGGTGTTGCCCGATTATATTATTTGTCTCGAAGACGGTAAAAAGCTGAAAATGCTGCGTCGTCATTTGAAGTCAGCTTATGGCATGACCCCTGAACAATATCGGGAGCGCTGGAACCTGCGCCCTGACTATCCCATGGTCGCGCCGAACTATGCGCAACAACGCTCGAACCTCGCGAAAAAAATTGGCCTCGGCACCAAGCCCGCAGCGCATGCGCCGGTGTTGCTCAAAACGCGCCGTAAGTAAGTTTTCAGTCAGATAATAAAAATTGCGCGCCAAAAAAATATGAGCAGAATGTTTCTCATCATGTGAGAAACACTCTAACCCTCCGCACCGTGGCGCTTTGCGGTGCGGAGAGTTAGCACCATCACCACAGCCGAGGCGGCTAACGCGACGAAGGCGAACACGCTGCCTTCTGGGCCGGTTAGGCCGCCGCTGAGATAGATATTGCCGCGCGGGGCGGTGGCGAGCAGGCGGCCTTGGGAAATCATGCCGCTATCGGACGTGCCGTAGAAATAAGATTCCGCCCAGTCCCAGGCTGCGTGATAGCCGATGGCCCACCAGAGCGCGCGCGTGTACCAAATACTGATGCAAATAATCAGCCCGTACAGCCCGGCGAAAATCTCACCGAGATGGGTTTCGCCCGGATTGCCGCCATGGGCAAGGCCGAACAGGAGTGCGAGGATAATCGCGGCGGGCCAGAAGCCGATGCCTGATTTTAGCCGGAATAACACATAGCCGCGGAAAATATTTTCCTCGGCGAGCGCGATGATCGCGCAGGTGATCAGCCAGAGGGCGCCGTTCCAGATTGCGTGACCCCAGGATTGCGGGTGGGCGAGAAACACCAGATGGTGGGTGCTCCAGAGCATCAGGATCAGCAGGCTCAGTGCCGCGAAGCCCCAGAAAAATCCGGCACCGAGATGGCGCAGAGGCTGGGTTCCGCCCAAGCCGACGGCGGGCAGGGTTTGGCGATCAATTCGGAGCATTAAAGCGAGCGCGATCGCGTAGGCGATGAGCAAGGGCGCTTCATTCACCAGCACGAAGGAGACCGGCGCGTGGCGGGTGCCGTGCCCGACAGCGGCGAGAATGCCGAACATTGATGGATCGATTTGTTTGAGGGCGAGATGTTCGAGGTAAAACACCCCCGCCCCGGCGCCCGCGATTACGATGAGGAAAATCGAGATCGACCAGCCGGTGCGCAGGCCAGAGGTGCCGAGGAAAATGTGACGCGTTTTGGCGTTCATGCGGCGACCCCTTTGGAAGTGGAATATTCGAAATGCAGCGCCTCGCCCGGTTTGACGATGGGAAAGATCGCGTGGGCGGCCATGGCGGCTTCGGAAAACCCTTGCAGGATTAGTTTGAGTTTTCCCGGATAATTGGCGACATCGCCAATCGCGAACACGCCGCGCAGGCTGGTTTCGCAACTGGCCGGGTTGACGCTGATCCGGTGCAAAGCGAGATCGACGCCCCAGGTGGCAATCGGGCCGAGATCATTCGACAAGCCGAAGAAGGGCAGCAGGATATCGGCGGGGAGGATGCGGGTCGCGCCGTCGAGATCGGCGACTTCGACGCCGGTTAATCGGCCATCCGCACCGTGCAAAGCGTGCAGTTGGTAGGGCGTGATCAGTTTGATCGTGCCGTTGGCGGCGGCTTCGTCGAGTTGGGCGGCCATTTCCGGGGCGGCGCGGAACTTGGCGCGGCGATGCACCACTGCGACCGAGGCAGCGATGTCATGCAAAGCCAGGG
>JAJZEG010000049.1 GCA_021828605.1 Pseudomonadota bacterium
CGGGGGTGGTGCCACCCTGACGCCGCTTGGTCATGCCGTGCTCGGCGCCTATCGGGATTTGCTGACCCAAGCGATGATTAACGGATCGCAAGCCCTCGGCGTGCTTGCCGACGCGGTGCGTCTGCCCCCCTCTGGTCCAAACGCCGATCAAACGGTACAATAATCAACGCTCCAGGAGAACGTGTCTTCCGTCAGCCCGCGCACCCAGATCGGTCCTACGCCCATCAGCACCCTTATCTCGTGCTGCTGGGATTTTGCGCCTTATGTCTGGCGGTCGGTATCGCCGATTCGGTGGTGACCCTGCCCAACATCAAATCATGGTATGATTTGTTGCCGCAACCCCCCTTCACCCCGCCTAATTGGCTGTTCGGCCCGGTTTGGACCGTCTTATACGTCGCCATGGCCGTCGCGGCCTGGCGGGTTTGGCAGCGCCCAAGCCACGCGGCGGCGCTCCAGCTCTGGGGCTGGCAACTCGGTGTCAATGCGCTGTGGTCGCCGGTGTTTTTTGCGTTGCACCGGCCCGGCTGGGCAATTCTGGTGATCGCGGTGATGGATGGGTTGGTGCTGCTGACGCTGCGCGCCTTCGCCCGCCATGACCGCTGGGCCAGCCTGCTCTTGATCCCCTACCTGGCCTGGGGCCTGTTCGCCACCTATTTGACCATCGGGTTCTGGTGGCTCAACCGCTGATCCGCTATAAGGGCCCGATGAATGATTTTTTCGGTGCGGCGATGGTAAAACGAATTCCGGCGATATTTTTGGCGAGCGCGCTGCTGAGCGGCGTCGCTTATGCGCAAATGCCAACACCTGGCGCACCCGGCATCGGCCCAGCGATGCAGCCGCATGCCGAGCAGCAAGCCGCACCGCCGCCAGCCTTGCCCGGCGCCGCGGGTGCTGATCAGATCAGTCCGAATAATGTTGCGATTGATAATCAAAACCCAACCAAAGTGTTGTTTTCCGCGATCAATCATGGCGACTATGCCGAGGCGCGCGCAGCGGTCAGCCGTGGCGCTGATTTGCACGCGAAAAACGCCCTGGATGAAACCCCGATCCAGCTTTCGGTGGAATTGGGCCGCAACGACATCACCTTCATGCTGCTCTCGGTGCTGCATGAAAATCAGGGCGTGAGCGAGGGCAATCCGATCACGCTGGCGGATCGATCAGCGGGGACGGGTCATTCGATCGCTCCGGCAAAATCCTATCAAGCCGCGGCATCACGCACCACACCGCATTTCACCATCACCGCAGCGTCACCGCGCAACCCCACCGGCCTCGCCGCGCCCTCGAAAGGGTTCCTGGGATTCGGCAACGGCTCGTAATCGGGCTCTCATCTCGTAATCGGGCTCTCATCTCGTAATCGGGCTCTCATCAAGTGACGGCGGGCTGATCAGCCCGACTCTCGGCGAACCGACTGATCAAGTTGCTTTTTGCACGATCTAACGCAATAAACTGCATGACGCGATCATGTCGAGCGCGTGAATAATAATATGGGGGTTAAAATGTCCGTCACAAATCCGGCACCGCTGGGACTATTCGGCTTTGCCTTGACCACCTGGATGCTGAGCATGGTGAACGCCCATCTGATGCCGGGCTCGGCGGTGCCGATGGTGCTCGCTCTGGCCTTCGCCTTCGGCGGCACCGCGCAATTCGTCGCTGGCCTGATGGAAGTGCGTAATGGCAACACGTTCGGCTTTGTCGCTTTTTGTGGTTATGGCGCCTTCTGGTGGAGTTTCGCGCTGTTCGTCGTGTTTTTCGCCAAAGGCGTGCCGGGCTCGGCGGTCGGCTGGTATCTGCTGCTGTGGGGCGCTTTCACGTTCGTGATGTGGATTGCCACCTTCGCGCTGAACCGCACCTTGTTTGTGATTTTCCTGGCCTTGTGGATCACCTTCCTGCTGCTCGCCCTTGGTGATCTGGGCATGCCGGCTTTGGGTGTGTTCGGCGGGTATTTCGGTCTGCTGACCGCGGCTCTGGCGTTTTATCTGGGTGCCGCAGATGTGATCAACACCACCCATGGCAAAACCGTGCTGCCGGTTGGCGCGAAAAGCTAGCTTTCTCTCCCAATTCCGACACGCGCGGGGCGATCCGCGCGTGTCGGTCTGGCTTTGGTCACGATTGCGCGCATCGATGGACGCGGCATACTGGCATTGGCGCACGGGCCTGGGCGCGCTACATAGACTAATCGGCGAGGCGACACAGAGCCGATGGAAGGATCGATCTCATGGGCGGTTTGAGCATCTGGCACTGGTTGATCGTGCTGGCGGTGGTGCTGATTTTGTTCGGCAGCGGCAAGGTGGGCAATCTGATGGGCGAATTTGGCAAAGGGATCAAAGCGTTTCGCAATAATCTCGCCGATGAGCCGAGCAAGGATGCCTCGATGCTGGACCCACCCCCCACGCAAGCGCCGCGTGTCGACCCGGTATCCTCCACCACCAAACGAAATTGAGGTGAATGATGGGCTTTGATTCACCAATCCACTGGATCATCGTCATTGGCGTGATCGCGCTGCTGTTCGGCGGCTCGCGCGTCGGCTCGCTGATGGGCGAGTTGGGCAAGGGCGTGAAAGCGTTCAAGCAGAATATCGCCGATGACCGCCAACCCGCCGCACCCGCCCCGCCGGTCGTGGCGCCAACCCCGTTACAGCGCGCCGAGACGGTCGAGCCAACCGCGACCCCGACCCCGGTTGCGACCCCGGTTGATCAAACACGTCCCTGATTTCTGCGACGATCAAGCCGATTGGAGCGAAAGACGAATGGGGCAGATGATTTTAACGGCGGATACCGGCTGGATTGATCCGGCCTTGGCCGATGCGCTGGTCGAGACCGGCGCGCGTATGGACCGGATGGGCTGGGTTCCCGGCTCGGCGGGTAATCTCTCGGCCCGGATCAATGACCAGCTGATC
>JAJZEG010000068.1 GCA_021828605.1 Pseudomonadota bacterium
CACCAACCCCGTCGCCCGGTCCACCGCCCCCACCAAAGTCGTCGCCGCGCGCTGGGTCAGCGGATCATCACTCCCCGCCAGCCGATCCGCCACCAGCAAGGCCGACGCCAAAATATTCCGTAAATCATGACTGATTTTCGCAACCGCCGTCCCCAACGCCGCCAACCGCGCATTGCGCCACAAAGCCGCCCGCAACTCGGTCTGCATATGGGCAAGCTCACTGGCCGCCAGCGCAATCTCATCATCGCGCCCCCCCAACACCGCCTCGGCCACCGGCGCCGCCCGCTCCGGGTCAGCGCGAAACGCGGCAATGCTCGCGGTCAACCGTCGGATCGGCAGCACCAGCAACCGATCGAGCGCCAAATACACCACCAGCCCGGTGGTCAAAGCAATCGCCAACGACAAGGCGGCGATATGTTCGGCATAGCGCCGCAAATGCCGCTCCAGCGCCGCATTGCGCACAATGATTTTCACAATCACATCCGGCTGCAACGGGCTGCGCGCCACCACCAAGGTCTCACGCGGCGCCAACCCGGTGACATCGCGCAGCGCGCGGACCATCGCATTGAGCAGCCCCTCATGCGATAAATTCACCCTGGCACCCGGCGCGCGCAGCCGAGACGGCGGCATCACCATCACCGTCTTGCCCTGCGTGACCAAATTAATCGCCACCGTGCCCGACAAGCGCAGCAATTCATTGCGCGTCGATAAATCCACCACCCCATGCGGCGCCGCCGCCACGGTGATCGCCGCCAAATGCGCCTCGGTAATCCGGTTGAACAGCCAGGCATCGCGCTCCAACCCGAGGCTGGGCAGCAAAATCATCACCTCGACCAGCATGGTCACCAAAACCGTCAATCGCAGCAACCGCGCCGATAGGCTCCGCACCGGCCGCCAATAGGATCGATCAATCGCCATGCGGCGAATTCTGGCCCGCAGCCCGACCGGCCCGAAATAATTTATCCAAAAACACCCGCTCCGCACTCGCCCGCGATTCAGCGGTCAAGCCATCGAGGGCCCTATCCGCATCATACTCAATCAACCGGGTTTCGGCGGGCAACCGGGTCAGCTCAGCCTCGATGGTCGCCTGAAACGCCATTTCCTGCACCCGATTGAAAATATCCGCCGGCTGCTCAGGAACGCCTTTGCGCAGCCGCGACTGCGCACGGATCAACACCAACCGCTCGGGCCTGCGCGCCAGCAACGGCGCCAGCGGCGGATTGCCCGAATAGGCCCCGTCCCAATAGGCCTTGCCCTCGATCATCACTGCGGGAAACGCAGTCGGCAAACAGGCCGAGGCCAGCAGCGCATCCACGGTGATCGCCGCATTGGCGAAAATCCGCACTTGCCCGGTCTCCACCGCGGTCGCTGCCACAAACAAAGCGGGCGCCGACGGATCGGCCAGCGCCGAACGATCCAGCAAGTCGGCGAGAATCGGTCGTAACGGATTTTGCCCGAGCGGATTAACCGAGAGCGGACCAAACAAGCTGCTCATCGCCGACAGGCCTTGGATGGCAAACGCATTAGACATGCCTCGACCAATCTCAAACCCCGGCAACCAGCGATCCAGCGCGCCCATCATCGGGCCAAACCAATCACTCGCCGCGACCCGATCCCAAAACCGCGCCATTTGTGCCCGCGCCCCCGCCGTCCCGCCATGCACCATGCCTTGCACCGCCATGGTCGCGAGGATGGCCCCGGAGGAAACGCCGCATACGGAGTCAAAGCGCAAACCCTGTTCGAGCAACGCATCGAGCACACCCCAGCTATACGCCCCGTGCGACCCGCCGCCTTGCAGGGCCAGCGCCAACTGATCGCGCGGCCCCGATGGCGATCGGCTGCTGCGAGGGGTGCGCGGTGATGCGGGACTGTCGGCCATGATTGCGCTAATCCCAAAGGGTGGCTGGGGAGGGAGGATTCGAACCTCCGCATGGCGGAATCAAAATCCGCTGCCTTACCGCTTGGCTACACCCCAATCGCTGACCCATGTCTGACCTCCAGATATTGGTTTCGGGCGCCCAGGTAAAGAGCCACCGGCCCACCAGAGCGGATTTCCTGAAAACATCCAGTGGTCGATGCGAAAAATTCACGCTAAAGCGCGTATGAAAAATCGGAGAGACATCATGGATTTGATCGCCGCCCGCCTCAATCGGATCAGCCCGAGCCAGACCATCGCGATTTCGACCAAGGCGCGGCAGCTCAAAGCCGCTGGGCGCGATATTATCAGCCTGTCCGCCGGCGAACCCGATTTCGAAACCCCTTCTCACATCAAACAAGCAGCGATTGCGGCCATTGAGCGCGGCGAAACCCGCTATACCGATGTCGCTGGTACGCTGGCTTTGCGCCAAGCCATCGCCGCGTCGTTCCAGCGCGATCATGGCATCACCTACAGCGCCGATGAAATCATTGTCTCGACCGGCGGCAAGCAGGTTATTTTCAACGCCATGCTCGCCACCATCGAAGCGGGCGACGAAGCGATCATCCCCACCCCCTGCTGGGTTAGCTACCCGGATATCGTGCAACTCGCCGAAGGCAAGCCGGTTTTTGTGCCGTGCGGGCCGAATGCCGGGTTCAAATTGCGCGCCGAAGACCTCGAAGCCGCGATCACCCCGCGCACCAAATGGCTGATCCTCAACGCCCCCTCGAACCCGACCGGTGCCGCCTATTCCGAAGCCGATTTGCGACCGATTTGCGATGTTTTGCTCCGCCATCCGGATATTTGGGTATTCACCGATGATATTTACGCCAAACTCACCTATGACGGCTTCAAACCGGCCACCATCGTCGAAGTTGAACCCCAATTGCGCGACCGCACCGTCACCATGAATGGCTGCTCGAAAGCCTATGCGATGACCGGCTGGCGCATCGGCTTTTGCGGCGCGCCTTTGCCATTGA
>JAJZEG010000272.1 GCA_021828605.1 Pseudomonadota bacterium
GTGAATGGTGCCGCACTGATTGGCGGGCGGGCGCTCATCGTTAATGCCGTTGATGATGACGCGGCAGCGTTTTGGCGGCGCCGGGGGTTTCTGCCATCGAAGGATGATGCGTTAGTGCTGTTCCGGTCGATTGCCGATATCGCCGCCTCGTTACAAGCGGTTGGCGCTAGAGCGCGCTATGGTCATCTTGACGCAGTCGCGCCAATCTGACGCGCTCTAACTCTTTAATGAGAGGCTGAGCAACGCTTGGTATTGCCGCGCACTCTGCGCGTCAATTCCAAACGATCAGGCTTGTCTTATGAATATTCCGCCGATTGAGCGATAATGGTTCACCGTCAGCGGGGGACCACCCGCTGACGGTGAAGGGGTCGGATCGAGATCAGGCTGGGCGTGCTGGGCCGGGTTAGAGTTTGATCGCCCCTTCTTTTCCTTGTGACCTGAACGGATACCTGAGGTTCAGCTGAGTTCGCGCCAGCGATCAACATCCCCGCGGACTTCGTTGATCAGGGCGTTTGGCGTGTAGGTTTCCCGCTCAAGCGACGATTGGCCGGCGGAGCCTTTTTTCCGTGAGGCCGGGACGGGCACGATGAAGCGGGACGCACGGCGCCCCGGCCGTGGTTCGCCCCGTTTTCCCAAGTTTGGCTATAACATATGCGGCTCAGGGTCAATTTAGGGATGGTCGCACAGCCTCATTAACGCTAATGAATTCAATTATTTATAGAGGTTTCAGCATGGCGGGGGCGAGAAATTTGGGCCGTGTCGGTATGGCTTGGTTGATCGACGCTAACCGCACCCACCCATTCAAATAATTCACCGACTGCGCATGCTTTCGCCACCATGGTTTCCTCATCCCTGTCACAACCAATCGCGCAGCCGATACCAGCTCGTCGCCAAAACCAGGCTCGGCATGCGCAGCAATCGCCCACCCGGGAAGCGGGCGTGCGGGATTTTTGCGAAAATATCGAACCGCTCCGCCTGCCCGGCGACCGCCTCAGCGAGCAGCTTCCCCGCCAAGCCGGTCAGCGCGACGCCATGCCCCGAGAACCCTTGCGCGAACAGCACATTTCGGCCCAACCGACCAAAATGCGGCAAGCGATTCCGGCTGATCGCGACATTGCCGCCCCACACAAATTCTGCCCGCGCATCGGCGAGCTGCGGAAATGCCCGCCGCGCCCGCACCAGCATCGAGGCGGCCAAATTGCGGGGAGGAACCGTTGAGTAGGAAACACGCCCACCGAATAACATTCGGTTATCACCGCTACGCCGAAAATAATCGAGCACAAAGTTCAAATCCGCCACCGCCTCGTTGCCGGGGATCAGACCAGCGATGTCGTCGCGCGGCTCGGTCGCAATGATATAGGTCCCAACCGGCATGATATAACCCGCGATCGGACGGGCTAGCGACCCCAGATAGGCATTGCCACAAAGCAGCAAATAATCAGCCTGCACCCGACCCTGTGCCGTAGTCAGGCTGATCTGCGGTGTGGTATCGATTTTAGTTACCGCTGTGTTGGTATAAATAACTGCGCCCGCCGCCATCGCCGCATGACCAAGCCCCAGCGTGTAATTCAGCGGATGGATGTGCCCGGCGATTGGATCATAGAGCCCGGCCCGATAGCGTGGGCTGCGCAACCGCATCTGCAACGCTGCCCCCGCCAACAGTTCAAAGCCCGACGCGCCAAGGGCGTGCAATTCCTCCGCCCATTCCTGCAACGCCCGCTCCTGACGCGGCTTGACCGCGACATGTAAATAGCCACGCTGCGGCTCGCATCGGATCGAAAATTTCTCGATCTGCTGGTGCAATAACGCGACGGCTTCGAGCGACATGCCCCAAAGTGCCTGCGCCGAAGCGGGCCCGAGCAACCGCCTGATCGTGCTGTGCTCAGCGGCATAGCCGGGCAGCGCCTGACCGCCATTGCGCCCCGATGCGCCAAAACCGATCTGCTGCGCCTCTAGCACCGCGACCCGATAACCCCGCTCGGCCAGATGTAACGCTGCGGAGCAACCGGTCATCCCCGCACCAATTATCGCGACATCGCAATGATGATCACCCGCCAGCGGCGCCGTCACCGCAGGCAACGCCGCCGTCGTTTGATAATAATTGGCGAGCGCCATCGGGATCAGACGTTCAGCAGCAAATGCTCGCGCTCCCAGGAACTGATCACCCGTAAATATGTTTCGTATTCCAAACGTTTTACCGCAACGAACACCTGCACCAACTTTTCGCCGAGTATGTCATTGAGTGGCCGCGATTGCTCCATGATTTCGAGCGCATGCGATAATTCACGGGGCAGGCTGTAGGGTTGCGAATAGGCCGATCCCTTGAATGGCGGCGTCGCACTGAGCCCTTCAACCATGCCTAAATAACCGCAAGCGAGAGAGGCGGCGAACGCCAGATAGGGATTGGCATCAGCACCCGGCACCCGATTTTCGACGCGCATGGCTGAAGGCTCCCCGAACGGCACCCGCAACCCGCAGGTCCGATTATCGTGGCCCCATTGCAAATTGATCGGCGCGTTGGAAAACCGTGTTAGTCGTCGATAGGAATTCACATTCGGCGCAAAAATCGGCATGATCGCCGGGATATATTTCTGCAAGCCACCGATAAACGATAGAAACAAGGCACTCGGTCGCCCCTCAGGATCGGCGAATAAATTCACCCCGGTTTTTGCATCGACCACGCTCTGATGCACATGCATCGCACTGCCCGGCTCCTGCCCCATCGGCTTGGCCATGAAGGTTGCGTAAATCTCATGGCGCAGCGCCACCTCGCGCACGGTGCGCTTGAACAAAAACACCTGATCGGCCCGGCTCAACGGATCACCATGTAGAAAATTGATCTCGACCTGTGCTGCGCCTTCTTCATGGATCAGCGTATCGAGATCAAGTTCCTGG
>JAJZEG010000097.1 GCA_021828605.1 Pseudomonadota bacterium
GCTGCGCTTGCCAAACCCGCCCGAGGTCACGGTGAGCAACATTTCCTCCGCACCCGCCAGCGTCTCAATCCGCTCCGGCGTCAGCACGATATCCGCACTGACCTCCTCGACCTCAACCGACTCGGCCTCGCTGTCATCGCCATTGCGCCGCTGCGCCGCCGCATATTTCAAATACGCCGCCCGCTCCTCAACGCTCGCGTCAACATGGCGCAGCACCGAGAGCGAAATCACCCGATCCTCCGCGCCCAGCCTGATCCCGCGCACCCCGTTGGAATCGCGCCCGGCAAACACCCGCACCGTCTCATCGGTAATTTGAAAGCGAATGCAGCGCCCGGTCCGGGTCGCCAGAAACACATCATCGCCCTCGCGGCAGGTCGCCACCCCCACCAAATGATCGCCCTCATCCAGCTTCATCGCAATCAGCCCCGATGACCGCACATTGCGGAAATCCGCCAACCTGTTGCGCCGCACATTGCCCGACGCGGTCGCGAACACCAGATGCAAATCAGTCCAAAGCGCCTCATCCTGCGGCAAGGGCAGCACCGTGGTCACCGGATCGCCCTCCAATTCGGGCAAAATATTAACTATCGCCCGCCCTTTGGCCGCTGGGGCCGATTCCGGCAGGCGCCAAACCTTCTCGCGGAACACTTTACCGCCCTGGCTGAAAAACAGCACGAATTGATGAGTATGCGCGTTAAAGCTGCGGGTAATCACGTCATCGCCGCGCATCGACGCCGCCGCCCGACCCCGACCGCCCCGGTTCTGCGCCCGGAACGCTTCCAACGGCGTGCGCTTGATGAACCCATCGCGGGTCATCGTCACCACCATTTGCCCCGGCTCGATCAGGCTTTCATCATCCTGGTCGGCAATATTATCCTCAATGCTGGTCAGCCGCGGCGAGCCAATCCGCGCGCGCACCGCCCATAATTCCTCGCGCATCACCTCAAGTCGGCGCGGCCGCGAGCCAATAACCGTCAGCAGCGCCCCAATTTTCTCGCCGACCTCACTCAATTCGGCCTGGATTTTGTCGCGCTCCAGCCCGGTCAACCGTTGCAGCCGCAATTCCAAAATCCCGCGCGCCTGCGCCTCGGTCAGCCGCACCGTGCCCGCATCGCTCACCTGATTGCCGTGATCATCAATCAGCGCCAACAGCGCAATCACATCGCCGGTCGGCCAGTCGCGCGCCATCAAGCCCAGCCGCGCCGCCGTCGCATCGCTCGCAGCCCGGATCAACGCAATCACCGCATCGATATTCGCCACCGCAATACCAAGCCCGACCAAAATATGCGCCCGATCCCGCGCCTTACTCAAATCAAACCGCGCCCGGCGCAAAATCACATCTTCGCGGAACGCGATAAAACAATCGAGCGCATCGCGCAGCCCCAGCTGCCGGGGCCGCCCCGCATCCAACGCCAACATATTGATCGAAAACCCGGTTTGCAGCTGGGTGAACCGATAAAGCTGGTTCAGCACCACCTCCGGCGTCGCATCGCGCTTAAGCTCGATCACCATGCGCATCCCGTCGCGATCACTCTCATCGCGCAAATCGGAAATCCCCTCGACCTCCTTGTCGCGCACTAATTGAGCAATCCGTTCGAGCAAGGTCGCTTTATTCACCTGATAGGGCAGTTCGCTGACGATAATCGCGGTGCGATCCTTGCGAATTTCCTCAAACCCGGCCTTCGCCCTGATCACAATCGAGCCGCGCCCGGTCTCGAACGCGTTACGAATCCCCGAGCGCCCCAAAATCATCGCCCCGGTCGGAAAATCCGGCCCGGGCACAATTTTCATCAAATCGTCCAGCGTGGCTTCAGGATGCTCGAGCAAATGCAGCGTCGCATCAATAATTTCGGTCGGATTATGCGGCGGAATATTGGTGGCCATCCCCACCGCGATGCCGTTGCCGCCATTCACCAATAAGTTCGGATAGGCAGCAGGCAACACCCGTGGTTCGCTGTCAGACTCGTCATAAGTCGGCTGAAAATCGACCGTATCCTTGTCGATATCAGTCAGCAGCGCCATCGCCGCATCCGCCAACCGCGCCTCCGTGTAACGCATCGCCGCCGGCGGATCGCCATCAACCGAGCCGAAATTACCCTGCCCATCAATCAACCGCACCCGCATCGAAAAACTCTGCGCCATGCGCACCGCCGCGTCATAAATCGCGGAATCGCCATGCGGATGGTATTTACCCATCACGTCACCGACCATCCGGGCCGATTTGCGATAGGGCTTGTCCGGCGTGTTCCCCGATTCGGCCATCGCATACAGGATGCGCCGATGCACCGGCTTCAACCCATCGCGCGCATCCGGCAAAGCCCGTGAAACAATCACGGACATTGCATAATCCAAATAGGATTTGCGCATTTCCTGCTCGATGGTCACAGGAACCAAGCTGCGCGGGCCTTCAGTCATATCGGTGCTATCAGTCATCATTCCTTCATATCATCGCTCTCGCCGCCCGGCGAGGGCCCAACCCGTCCGAGCAGCCCCGCTGTGATCACCGCCAGCCGATCACCAAGCCCACGGAGCGGAACCGCCTTATTTCGCCCGTCCTCAACAAAACCTACGCCCGAAAACTTAACACGCGCTAAATCCCGCCGCGCTAAAATCGCCGGAAGTGTGGCGGCCAACGCCACACGCGGCGTCGGCGTCGCCAGCAGCGTGCGCGCCAGCCCCGCCAACTGATCAATCCCGGTCCCATCCTCGGGCCATAAATCCCGCCCTTGGGCGCGTAATCGCGGCGTGGCGCGCAGCAAAAACGCAATGCCGCAGCCGGTGCCCAAACGCTGCAACGAGGCCGCGTCCGCGACCGCCGCGCCGAGCAGCGCGCCACCGATGCGCATCACCGCCCCCGCCGTGCCCTCAACATACCGAATAAACGCCGCATAGT
>JAJZEG010000077.1 GCA_021828605.1 Pseudomonadota bacterium
ATTCAGCCGCGTTGAACAGGGCGCTGACCAAGGCTTGCGCGTCAGCTTGGATTTCGGCGAGATGGGCGGCACTGTCCATGCTTTCGGCGTAGATTTTATAGACCGCCTCGGTGCCTGAAGGGCGGGCGGCGAACCAGCCATTAGCGGTGGTGAGTTTGATGCCGCCTAAAGGTGCGTTGTTACCGGGGGCGTGGGTAAGTTTGGCGGTGATGGTTTCGCCCGCCAACTGGGTCGCGGTGATCGCCGCTGGAGTGAGTTTGGACAGGACCGATTTTTGCGCCGCCGTCGCCGGGGCATCGATGCGTTGATAATGCGACACGCCCAAATCCTGGGTGTGGTGCTGATAGAATTGCGCAGGATCGGTGCCGGTGCGCGCGGTGAGTTCGGCGGCGAGCAGACCCATGATGATGCCGTCTTTGTCGGTGCTCCAAACCCGGCCATCGCGGCGCAGGAATGAGGCCCCTGCACTCTCCTCGCCGACGAAAGAGAGGCTGCCATCGATCAGGCCGGGGCAAAACCATTTGAAGCCGACCGGCACTTCGAATAAGGCGCGGCCTTGGGCGGCGACCACCCGGTCGATCATCGCGCTGGAGACGGCGGTTTTGCCAATGGCGGCCTGCGCCGACCAGTCGGGCCGGTGGGTGCCGAGATAGAGGATCGCGGCGGCGAGGAATTGGTTGGGCGGCATTAATCCAGCACTTGGGGTGACGATGCCATGACGGTCCGCGTCGGGGTCGGTCGCGAAGGCGATATCATACTGGTGTTGCAGGGCGATCAGATGGCGCATCGCCTCCGGCGAGGAGCAATCCATGCGGATTTTATCGTCCCAATCGAGGGGCATGAAGCTGAAGCTTGGATCGATGCCGGGGTTCACGATGTCGCCCGCCAGCCGATAGCGTTCAATGATCGGCGCCCAGTAATGGATCGCGGCACCTCCCAGCGGATCAATGCCGATGCGCAATCCCGAGGCGCTGATCGCCGCCATGTCGATCACGGAGGCCAAATCAGCGACATAGGGGGTGATATAGTCATGGCGATGGATGCAGGCACTGGCGCAGGCGCGGGCAAACGGGATGCGTTTGATGCTGTGCAGGCCGGTTGCCAGCAACTGGTTCGCCGCGCGCTCGATTGCGCCGGTGATCGCGGTATCGGCGGGGCCGCCATGGGGCGGGTTATATTTGAAACCGCCATCCTCAGGCGGGTTGTGCGACGGGCTGATCACAATGCCATCGGCCAAGCCCGCGCTGGCCGGGCGGTTGCGATTATAGGCCAGGATCGCGTGGGAAATTACCGGGGTTGGGGTATAGCCGCGCGCTTCATCGATCAGCGTGTCCACGCCATTGGCGGCGAGCACTTCGATGGCGGTAACGAACGCCGCCTCGGAGAGCGCATGGGTGTCCATGCCGATAAAGAGCGGGCCAGTGATTTGCGCTTGGGCGCGGTGATCGCATACCGCCTGGGTGATGGCGCGAATATGGGCTTCATTGAAACTGCCATCGAGCGCGTTACCGCGATGGCCGGATGTGCCGAAGGCGACACGCTGGGCGGGATTGGCCGGATCAGGCTGGAGCGCGAAATAGGCCGCCATCAGCCTCGGAATATTGGCGCGCATGCGGGTTAGAACCCGGACAAGCCGCCACCGCCGCCGCCGCTATAGCCACCGCCCGCGCCGGGATTAACCCCGCCGCCCATTGAATTGGTGTTCGCACTCCCCGCGCCGAGCGGACTATAGCTGCCGACTCCGCCAACCAGCTCTTGGAAAAATGTCGCACTGCCGCCGGGCGCCTTGGTGGCACCGCTGGCCATCGCCACCTGAACACCGGCCTTGCGGTCATATTGTTTGACCGATTGCAGCACGCCCTGCTGATTGAAATGCAGCGACACCACATGCTGATGCAGCACGCCCTGGGTGCGGCCAATCCGGCGCTTGGTGATTTGGCTGATATAGAGCCAATCATGGCGGTTAAAGGTTTCCCGCACGGTAGGCGAACCGAGCAGAGCCCGCGCATCGGCTTGGGTCGCGACGTTGGGCACCAACTGCTTCAGGTTGGCTTGCGATACCGCATTGCCCCGGTAATGCGGACGGGCCGCAAAAACCGCGCAGCCCGATAAAGCTGTGATCAACAGCAACGGTGCGGTCGTGCGGCGGATCTGGCGCGAAAACTCAGACATGACGTAGCGCGTCCCCTCGAATGACTGGCGCCCCTCTCCTGAGAGGCCTCGGGTGGTATGGGGGAGCTTCCCTTGGCGCGCAAGATGGGACAGAGAGATCGCATGACCCAAGCCGACGCGCCGCCCTTCTCGCATATGCTCGACCGCCCATCGCTGGATCGGCCAACCAGCCTCAGCCTCAGCGTCGAGGCCCCTGCTTGCGCGGCGATTGCCGCCGCGTTTGGCTTGATCGATATCGCGGCACTGACCGGGCGGTTCGAGTTTAACCCGCATAAAGCGGGGCAGATTTTAACCCGGCTGGATCTGTCGGCACGGGTGACCCATCGCTGCATTGTGACACTCGAACCGGTTGAGCAAATGATTGAGGAGCGGGCGGCGTTGATTTTGGCCGATGCCAGCCTGCCCGAGCCCGATGATTGGCTTGATTTGGATGCGCCCGACTGGGTGCCGGTCAGTGGGGCTGAGATTGATGTGGGCAAGTTATTGACCGATCAACTGGCTTTGGCGCTGGATCCCTATCCGCGCAAGGCCGATGCGACACTGCCCGACGCTGCCCAGGAGGCGCCGGAGAACCCGTTTGCGCGGCTCAAGCGCGATTAGGTCACGCACTCATAAAATGATTCCCATTTTGCTTGGGTTGTGATTCAAACTCCGTGGAGGTGTTTGATGACGATTCGGCGGTATGAGATTTCGGATTTTGAGTGGTCGATCATGTTGCCTT
>JAJZEG010000412.1 GCA_021828605.1 Pseudomonadota bacterium
GCTCTCCTCGGTACAAACCCAGTTGCAGGCCTCTTATCAACTCATCGCCGCGATGAAAACAATGTCGCTGACCCAGTATATTTAGCGGATCACGTTCACGCGGTGTTAACAATTCCAGCGCAATATACGCTGAGATCGCAAAACGCGAAAATACGAAATGACTATCCATAAGGATTAAATCATGTCTGGCGTTATCAGCTCAGTCGTTACCAATTCCGCGGCAATGGTGGCCGTGTCCTCGCTGAACCTCATCAACTCTCAGCTCAACACGGTGCAAAACGCGGTATCCACCGGCTATATGGTCTCCAGCGCCGCCGATAATGGCGCAGCCTACGCCGTCGCCCAGTCGGTGCGGACCAACATTTCCGGCCTGACCGCGGCCAATCAGCAGCTCGGCGATACCCAAGGTCTGCTCTCCACCACCAGCGGGGCCTTGACCAATATTTCCAACATGATGACAACGATGAAGGCAACCCTGGTTGACCTGTCGAACGGTGCCGTCACCGGCAGTCAGCGTCAGCAATATATCCAGGAATACAAATCGAACCTGCAAACGATCCAAAGCTCGATCCAGGATGCCAACTATAACGGCCGCACCCTGATCGGGAATATCGCCGGTTCGAACGGGTCTTTCTCCACCACCGCGATCTCGGTGGTCAGTAATAGTTCCGGTGGCTCGTTCTCCATCGCCTCGACCGGCATGTCCACCATCTATAACAAATTGTCTTTCACCTCGACTCAGCTTTCCTCGGCCACTTCGGTTTCGTCGTTCCTAACCGCAACCGGCACGTTTTCATCGCAAGTCACGAGCGTCGGTACCGCGATGAACACCTATGGTAACCTGACCAATTTGGTGAGTAACCAAGTCACCTACAATCAGAATAAAATGACCGCCCTGACCAATGGTCTGGGTGCCTTGGTGGATGCCAACATGGCATCGGAATCGGCAAAACTGCAATCACTGCAAATTCAGCAGCAATTAGCAACCTCGTCGCTCTCCATCGCTGACCAGGCGCCTGGCCTGCTGGTCAAACTGTTCCCGTAATGGCCGAACGGCCCGGCGTTGCGCCGCCGGGCCGTTTACCCACCACGATGAGGAGCAAATCATGACAGCGCTCGTTCTCGAACTTAAACAGGGGGATTTGATGATTCTCAACGGCATTCCAATCCGCTTCAGAACCAAGTCCAAAATCGAGCTGACCGAAAAGGCGCGTTTCCTGTTCGGCAAGCAAATTCTGCGCCCCGATGAAGTCAATTCACCGGCCCGGCGCATCTATTACGCCTTCCAAACGGTCTATATCGGCACCGATGCCGAACGGGTGGTGGCGTTGGAAACCGCACAAAGCCTGGTCGAGGAGTTCAAATCGGCAACCACCTCGAATCTCGCGCGGGAAATCCTCGATACCGCCATGGCCTGCGCATCATCGGACCGCTGTTACGATGCGCTGAAACTCGCGCGCCGGATTATCAATCATGAAAATGCGGTCTTGCAGGCGGCTCAGTAAAAATCGTTCCATATTGGAGGCAAAATGTCGGCTACTCACCAAGTCACCAAGGCCTATGGCCAAGCCGCCCGGTTGCGCAGCCCGCGCGACCAGGATTCCGAGGTGTTCCGGCGCGCCGCAGATCGGTTGCGCAAAGCAGACCAACCCATCGATATCACCCGTGCGTTAGCCGACAACCAAACCTTGTGGCGCACTGTCGTTGGTCTGGTCAATGATGCGGATAATCCTTTACCCGAAGCACTGCGCGCGAAAATCGCTTCGGTGGGCCACACGGTCCTGCGCGCGCTCGATCATGCCACGCCGGAAATCGAGTTCGTGATTTCAGTCAATCTCGCGATCGCGGAGGGTCTCAGCGGTCGCGGGTCGATTTAGGGAGCGTCACCATGTCAGCCAGCCTATCCGGTGTTGCGAGTAATTTTTCATCGCTATTTTCGGCCTTTGGAACATCCGGCACCACAACCGGCGCCGCCATTAGTGCCATTCTCGCAGCCAGCATTGGCGGCACCGTGGCGGGCGCCGGGCTCAGCGCAATCAACCCGATCACCGCTCTCGGTATCGCTCAACGCAATCAAACCACCGATATCGCGAACGAAGCCAAGCAACCACAGGTCGCGCGCGACATTGCCGCTTTCACCAAGGCAGTACAAAGCGCCACGTCGCCGCAGGATTTACTGCAAAATCCGACGGTGCTGAAAGTGCTGCTCACCGCCAATGGTCTTGGCTCACAAGTCGGTTATCCCGCTTTGGCCCAAAAGGCGCTTCTGTCGGACCCAAGTCAGTCCAACAGCCTCGCCCAGCAACTCAGCGGCACCAATTCCCAATGGTTAGCGGCCGCCCAAACCTATAATTTCGCGACCAAAGGTCTAACCGTCATTCAAGACCCGAAGGTCATTTCCACCCTCACCAATGGCTATGCCGAAGTATTATGGCGCCAATCGCTCGATGCGCAAACGCCAGGCCTGTCCAATGCGCTCGATTTTATCCAAAACGCCAAAAACTTCACCTCAGCAACCCAAATCCTCGGCGATTCCGTGTTGCGCAACGTCGTCACCACCGCACTCGGCCTGCCGCCGCAAATTGCCTATCAGGACGTCACCACCCAAGCCGCCGCCATTAATAGCCGTCTGAACGTCAGTGACTTGCAAAAGCCAAGCTTCGTTCAAAATTTTGCTGATCGATATCTCGCCGTCGTGCAGGCGCAAACCCAAGCGCAAGGTGCCGCTGCAGGCCCATCAATCGCCTCCCTCGCGGTCCAGTCGATGGGATTGTTAGCCTAACCTAATCTGAGGACAGAATGTCCAAACCCAGGAGCCCAAAATGACCACAGCCCACTCATCTGACGCCATCCTTGATCGCACCCGTGGTCTGATCCAGCGCGGCCAATATCAAGCGGCAACCCTGCTGCTCCCCGCCCTCGCAGCGCTCGGCCCCGATTTGCCGTGGCAAGCCGAAATCGAAGCCGAACTCGCCTACGCGCAAGGGCAGTTTGCCAAAACCATGACCATCACCCAAGCCAGCCTTGAGCGTTGGCCGCACGCGGCCCGCCTCCATGAAGCCCGCTCCAAGGCGGCAAGCGCCAGCGGCGATCGGGTAACCGCCTGTCTCGCCGCAGCGGACGCGGTGATCAATGACCCGCAATCATTGCACGCCAAAGCCTTATTAGGACGCACGCTGCTCGCCCTCGGCAAATATGATCAAGCAACCCTGTGCCTGCGTGAGGTGTTGGATTCCGCGCCGGATGATTGGCAGGTGCGCCAGCTAATGACCCACGCCGCCCCCGGCGACGCCATTGCCCTGCTGCGCGAAGGGATCAAGATCGATGGCACCAATATCGAAGCCCGCAATGCCTTGATCCGCTGCCTGCTCGATCAACAAAACCCCACCGCAGCCGCCGATGAAGCGGACGCCGCGATCAATCTTGGCATCGCCGACACCACAACCCGGTTTTTTGCCATCGAAGCCGCAGGCTGCGCCCAAAACTGGTCCAAGGCAGCAATTTTATGCGCGGACGTCGCAAACGAAATGGGGCTCGCAGGATAGAAAGCGATGCTCACCGTTGAGCCGCCGCAATCAGCGCCCGAGGCCGAACCGCTTATCGCCTCGGCCTTGCAATTCGCCCAGGCGGGCCAAAACGATCTCGCACTGACCATCGCCGAGCGTGCGGTTGGCCTGTTCACCTTGTCCGAACCAGGCTGGCTAGCCTTAGCCCAAATTCGCCGCGACGCCCGGCAATGGACCGAGGCCGATACCGCCTATGCGCGCGCCCTCCACTGCAATCCCACCCGGATCGAGGCCTGGATTGCCCGTGGCGTGATCGCAAGCCAACTCAACCAGGGCGCCCGCGCGCACAATTTCCTGCGCCACGCCATCACCCTGCTTGATTCGGCTCCGTCCGATCAAAATGCCAAGCTCTTATTCCAGGCCCTGCACGCCCAAGGCGTCGTCGCCCTGCATCAAGGCGCCTATGAGCAAGCGATTGCCAGCCTGCGCCGCGCGCTCGCGCTTGAGCCTTCCAGCCTGACCTGTGGCTTCGATTTAGCCCATGCCTGGACCTCAGCCGGTTTCTGCACCGAGGCTGATTTGCTGAACGATCCCCCTTTCACCGCCCTGATCCCCCATGCTCTGCGTCTGGGTCTAAGGGCGCGTGCCGCCCTCACCGCAGGTCAGCTCGATGATGCCGAACCTTTGCTCGATGCTCTAATGACGCTCGCGCCGGATGAAACCTGGCCCTATGCCGCGCAGGCGGCTCTGATGATGCTGCGCATGCAGCCCGAACGCGCCGAACCTCTGCTCCACGCGGCGTTGCGCCTGCAACCCAACGACCCGACCTTGATCCATGATTACGCCATCGCTCTGTCGCGCCTCTACCGCTACGCCGAGGCCGAGGCCCTCATGACCAAGCTGCTCGACCAAACCGGACCTCACATGCGCACTTTGTGCAATCGCGCCGTTCAGCGTGCCTCGATGGGCCTGCTCAGCGCCGCCCAGGACGATTTACAACAAGCCCGTCTCCTCTCGGACTCCTCAAGCGAGGCCGCGCTCGAACTCTGCCGCACCGAGGCCTCTTTGCTGCCTTACATGGATGAAACCTCCGGCGCTGATTTGCGGCGCGCCATGACCGCCTTGAGCCGTCACCTCCCGCGCGCGGCGTCTCCGCGTCGCGCCATCGCCGATCAGCCCGACCGAAAATTGCGCATCGGCCTGCTCTCCAACACGCTACGCCGCCACCCGGTCGGCTGGTTGACCCTCGCGGGCATCGAGCAACTTGATCGCAACATTTTCGATATCAGCTGCTTCGGTCGCTTCGAACCAACCGATGCGCTCGCCCAGCGTTACGCCGCCCGCGCCCAGGATTGGCACGCCATCGAAGGCCTGAGCGACGGCGATGTCGCCACTTATATCGCCGACCGCGCCATCGATATCCTGATCGACATGGGCGGCTTTGGCGATGCGGGACGCATCGCGGTGACGGCCTTTCGCCCGGCCCCGGTGCAAATAAAATGGGTCGGCATGCAATGCGCCACCACCGGCATGCCCGAAATCGACTGGATGATCAGCGATCGCTGGGAAACCCCGCTCGGGTTCGAGCCGTTTTACACCGAACGCCTGTTGCGCCTGCCCGATGGCTATGTCTGCTACACCCCGCCCGATTACGCGCAAACCCCGTCCGCACTCCCGGCGCGCGCGGCGGGCCATGTCACCTTTGGCTGCTTTAATAACGTCACCAAATTATCGGACCAAACGCTCGATCTATGGCGGCAAATCCTCACCCGCCTGCCCACCGCGCGCCTGGTGCTCCGCTGCCCGCAATTCTCCCAACCGCCCATTACCGAGGCGTTCCTGCGCCGCTGGGCAACCCTGGGCATCGACCCTGCGCGCCTCACCATTCTCGGGCGCACCGCGCACCCGGCCTTCCTCGCGGGCTACCAAAAAATCGACATCGCCCTCGATCCGGTGCCTTATTCCGGCGGCCTGACCACCTGCGAGGCGCTCTATATGGGCGTCCCGGTCGTCACCCTCGCTGGCGAATTTTTCGCAGCCCGCCACTCGGTCAGCCATTTATCCAATGTCGGATTGGAGGATTGGGTCACCTCCACCACCGAAGCCTATGTCGAGCGTGCCGTCGCCGCCGCCGCCAACCTCACCGCTTTATCAACGCTGCGCTCAGGCCTGCGCGCCCAAATGCTGGCGAGCCCTTTGTGCGATGCCCCGCGTTTTGGCCGCAATTTCGGCCATGCACTCCGCCAGGCCTGGCACAGCGCCTGCTCATCCGCCCCTCAAAAATCCAAATCCGCATAATGCGGCGGCGGCGTAATCCCCGATACCCGATCCGCGAGCAACGCGCGAAATGCCGGGCGTGACTTGATCCGCGCATACCAATCCTTCGCTGCCGGCGAGAGGCTCCAATCAACGTCCCCCATGAAATCAAGTGCTGATAAATGCGCCGCCGCCGCGAAATCGGCCAGCGATAATTGCGCCCCCGCCAGCCATTTCCTTGTCTCGGCCAGCCAACCAATATACGCCAAATGCTCTCGCAGCGCCGCATAACCCTCGCGCAAATTGCTCGAATTGGGCGCCCCGCGCCCGGCCGCAGGTTTGATGATTTTCTCATAAACCAGATTGCGCGAAACCTCGTGGGCAAACCGCTCATCAAACCAGGCGGTCACGCTGCGAATCTCAACCCGCTCGGCAAAAGTCCGCCCAATCAAGCCAATATCGGGATAAGCCTCGTCCAAATACTCACAAATCACCCCGGAATGCGGGATCACCAAGCCATTATCCTCAACCAAAGTCGGCACCGTCGCCGCCGGATTGAGCGCCAAATACTCCGCCCGCCGCTCCCAGGTCTTTTCCACCCGCAACTCAAACGGCAGACGTTTCTCCGCCAACACCAGCCTGACTTTCCGCGCCGCAGGCGAAAGCGGCAAATGATATAAAATGCGCATCCCCGCTTTATGCCATCCCCAGCGCGCCGCACAAGTCGGCTCGCCTCCCGCGATGTCTCAGAGAATGACGCCGTTCAACCACCCTGTCGCCGGTAATGCGCGGGCGTCTGGCCGGAATGGCGCTTGAACGCGGTGCTGAAGGTGTTGGTCGAACTATAGCCGGTGCGTTCTGCCACGTTGGCGATACTGTCGCTGCCGCGCCGGAGCAAATCCCGCGCCAGCGCCATTCGCCAGGATGCAAAATAGGCCATCGGCGCCACACCCACGACGCGCTGAAAACGATCATAAAACGCCGATCGGGACAGTGCGGACTCCCTGGCCAGCCTATCGACGGTCCATGGCTCGTGGGGAAAACCATGAATCCGTCGAAGGGCGACAGCGATGCGCTCATCGGCAAGGCCGCGCACCAGCCCTGGGGCAGCGTCCGTCGCGGCCGTGGATCGCATCGCTTCGATGAACAGAACTTCCAGCAGATGAGCAAGGATAATCTCTTTGCCCGGTCGTTCCGCGCGGGCCTCTGCGCCCACGAGTGCGACCAGCGTCGCGAGCCGCCTTTCGCCGCGAACATGGATAATTTTCGGGAGCAGCGACAGTAACAGCGACGCGTCCGACGAACCCAGCACGCAATAACCAACCAGCGCGCGATAATCCGGCGTGCGGCTCGGATCGCCGATCCTGACCTCGCCGCCCGGAAACATCATGTGGGAACTGTCCGATGTCATCGCTGGCGGCGGCGCGCTGGACATCGCAAAATCGCGCGCGGCGGGGATCAGGACGAAATCATCCGCCTCCAGCGTGATCGCTTCATGCCCTTCCGCCGCCAGGCAACACCGCCCCTCCAGGATCGCGCAGTAAAAAGGCCGCCCGGTTTCCGACCGGCTCACGCGCCATTCGCCAGCGGCGCTGACTATTTTCGAGAAGGGAGCGCGGGGCTGAATGAGCCCGGCGACCTGGGTAAGAGGATCGGACAAACCGGACACCTGCAAACAAATTAACGATTATCAACCGTATCCCGTCCATTTAATAAGGCCTATTTCCCCATCGCACAACAAATGGAACCATGACAATGCATCATCAACCCGTGGCCCTGATCACCGGGGCCAATCAGGGAATCGGCCTTCAGGTCGCCAAGGATCTGGCCGCACAGAATTTTACCGTGCTGGTGGGCTCGCGCGACCCCGCACGCGGCGAGCAAGCCGTCGCGACCATCAAGGGAGACGCGCACGCGATCCAGTTGGACGTAACCGACGCATCCTCCGTCGCGGCGGCGGCGCAGCGCGCGGAAGGTTTCGGCCGACTTGATGTGCTGATCCAGAATGCGGCGATCTCGAATACCGGCAAGAAACCCGGACAGACCGTCCAGGACTATTCGCGCAGCGTCCGGGCAAGCGTCCTCAATCTCACTGAGATGCGTGCGGTGTGGGAGACCAACGTCTTCGGCGTGATCATGGTCTACCAGGCCATGTTGCCTTTGCTTCGCGCCACACCCGGTTCGCGCATCGTCAACGTGTCCAGCGGCGCCGGATCGCTGCAGGTCAATTCCGATCCCAGCTTTCCGTGGCGGCCAACCTTCGGGCCGATCTATCCAGGATCGAAAGCGGCCCTGAATGCCTTAACGCTCGCTATGTCGATTGAACTGGAAGCGGAAGGAATCCCGGTCAACGCCGTATCGCCCGGCTTCACCAAGACCAACCTCAACGCCTTCCAGGGAACCGATTCAGTGCAAGACGGCGCGCGCGAGATCGTCCGCCTCGCCTGCCTCGGCCGCGACGGGCCGACCGGCACGTTCACCCAATGGGAGGGCGAGATCATTCCCTGGTGATGGGTGTCTCGCATCTCTAATGACAGGGGGGATGACCAACTCGGTTAAGGTTAACATCAACACCCAAGTCAGCTGATTGTCCGATCACCGTGTAAAGTCGCGCATCAGGCAGTGAAGGACGATGGCCAATATCATTGACGATATGCCCATCAAAATCATAAATCGTATCAAATGCGTCAATATACCCGTTGAAGTTCGTATGGTTAACCCGAATCCGAAGCACCGCTTGGGGACGAGACGGAAATGCATTTTTTCCGTTAGATTTTGCCATGCGCACCTGAAACGCAATATATTTAGGGTGTTGACCAGAATAGAGATCTTTCCAAAATCGATTATGCGTTGGATCAACGGGTTTCACCGAAACCACCAAATAACCAATATTTTGCTCTTCTAATCCTGAACTTGATTTGATTTGAGCAATCTGCGCAACAATATCCGAATGCCGCAACACAATCCGAACCAGTTTAATTTTCACAACGGATGGCGGTACATTTGGCCTGCTCGCGAAATGCACGATGCGGTGCGAACTTAGACAGCCATTAACCCAAGGAAAGTTCAAAACATCGGTATGAAACAGCCGCGGCCTTTTCAAATCCCGATCCCAGAACTGTCTCAACAGCACCATGATATCATGATTGCTCCGAACAACCCGATAGACCGGCCCACTTGTTTTGGCGCCCGACATTGCCGCCGAAACGCCACCTTGCTGGCCCGGCACCGCCGCACCCGCTTGCGTCACCAGCGCCACCACCATCATCAGCGCCCCAACCCCCCGAACCCACCCCATGGTCAACCACCCTCAAATCCCAATGCCTCAGCCCATCAAAAACTAACAAAGCCTCTAACCCCCCCCCACAACCTCCAATGGCATCCGCGCGGTAAAAATCGTCCCCGCCGTCGCGTCGGACGTCACACCAAGCGCCCCGCCATGCGCCACCATAATTTCCCGTGCAATATACAGCCCCAAACCCAAACTTGTCGCAACACTCATCGATGGATCATCATCCTCCCCCTCCGCCGCCACCCCGTGAAACAGCCGGTCGAACAATCGCGGAATCAGCGCCGGAGGGATCGGCGCACCATCATTATGCACCGCAAACTCAACCCAATCGCCATCCCGCCGGGCCGACAGCGTAATGGCCGAATTTGCAGCTCCATGCTGCACCGCATTGCCCAATAGGTTCGAAATCACCTGCGCCAATCGTGCCCCATCCCAAATCCCTCGCAGCGACTCAGGGCAATCTAACCGAAACTCCCGCTCTGAATAAATTGCCTCCATTTCCAAAATCACCGAGATACAAACCTCCCGCAAATCAGTGCGGCTGGAATTGACAATAATCCCTTCGCCTAATCGCACCCGCGTCAATTCAATCAAATCAGTAATCATATGCGACATCCGCCCAGCACAAATAAATATCTGCCGCGCCAAAACCGCGTCACCCTCCGCCTTGCTGCGCATCTGTAATTCGGCCCAACCGGAAATAGCGGCAAGCGGATTGCGCAAATCATGCCCCAATATACCAAGAAACAATTCCCGCCCGCGTTCAATTTCTTCAGTGTGGCGCACCGCCGCCTCAGATAAAGCCTGATCAATCGCTTCATTGAACCGGGTCAAATCATAAACGGCCCCCTCATCGAACGTGACCGCATTTTGTTGCCATAGCCGAATAACCGTTGCCCGCAAGGCCCGAAATTCGGAAATCAACTGCCGCGATGACAGCCCCATTTCCACGCGCGCTAAAGCATGCCGCTCGGCAGCATTATCGATATCAGCCCCGATCCGCGCCACACCTTCCGACTTCCCCTGCTGCTGGTGACCGGTCTGCCCACCATCCATATCGCTGGCAATTTCAGTCAATATTTCAACAATCCCGTCGCGCAATATCGCTTTGCTGAATTCCTGATCGGGCAGCAATGTCGCAGCAAACCTCTCCCACTCATTCGCAATTTGCTCAATATTACGTCGAATAAATCCCGATAATTTCATTAAACACCTCGCCCAGGAAAGGTTTTGCCAGTCAAGTCAAGGCATGCCATGTCAAAATGCAATAAAACCAACGCCCAGCCCGTTGAATGCCCTGTCGGCAAATTAATAGTCGCGCAAACAGCGCGGTCAATCCATACCCCTCTCGCCGCCGCGATTTATCTAATTGATAATCTTTCAGTAATCTGCGCCATAATCGCCAGCACCGGCTCAAATATTCCCGATCATGCCGATCCTCGACAACCGCCCACGGCATCAGCCCACGGCATCCGCCCAAGGCATCCGTGTCGTGAAATTCGTCCCCGCCGCCGCGTCAGACGTCACATCAAGCGTCCCGCCATGCGCCAGCACAATTTCCCGCGCAATATACAGGCCCAAGCCCAAACTTGTCGCCACACTCGTCGATTGATCAAAATCATCCCCCTCGGCCATCGCTCCCTGAAACAACCGGTCGAACAATCGCGGGATCAGCGCTTCGGGGATCGGCGCACCCTCATTATGCACCGCAAGCTCAACCCAATCACCCTCCCGCCGCGCCGACAATGTAATCGCCGAATCGGCCGCCCCATGCTGCACCGCATTGCCCAACAGGTTCGACATCACCTGCGCCAGCAGCACCCCATCCCAGTCGCCTGGCAACGCCTCGATACAGGTCAGGCGAAACTCCCGATCCGGATAAATCGCCTCCATTTCCAAAATCACCGAGGCACAAATAGCGCGCAAATCGCCTGTGCTGCGGTTAACTACAATCCCATCACCCAAGCGCACCCGTGTTAGTTCGGTTAAATCAGTAATCATGTGCGACATCCGCCCAGCACTGATAAAAATCTGCCGCGCTAACGCCGGTGCATTCGCCGGAACCTTATTGCGCATCTGTAATTCCGCCCACCCGACAATGGCCGCCAGCGGATTACGCAAATCATGCCCCAATATCCCCAGAAACAAGTCGCGCGAGCGTTCAATTTCTTCAGAATAACGCGCGGCAGCTTCCGATAAAATCTGGTCAATCGCTTCATTAAACCGGGTCAAATCATAAAGCGACGCCTCATCAACCTCAACAGCGCCTTCCTGCCACAGCCGGATAACCGTTGCCCGCAACGCCCGAAATTCGGAAATCATCTGCCGCGACGACAGGCCCATTTTCAGCCGCGCCAGCGCATGGCGCTCCGCCGCCTCGTCAATATCAGGCGCCCACCCTGGCTCCCCCTCCGACTTATCCTTCTGCGCGCGCGCACTCTGCGCGCGGTTCATATCCCGGGTAATTTCGCTTAAAATATCAACAATCCCATCGCGCAACACCGACCGGCTGAATTTTTGGTCCGGCAACAATGTCGCGGCAAATTCCTCCCATTCAGCCGAAATCCGCTCAATGTTGTTTTTAATAAATGCCGATAACCTCATCAGAACGCCTCACCCCTAACCGGATTTCACCCGCCGACTTCACTCCACCTGATACCCCAACCGCTCGATAATCGGCGCCAAAAGCGCCATCACCGGCTCCAGCTGCGCCCGATAATGCCGATACCGATAGCGCGACCGATCATATAATTTTTCCGTCACCTGCGCATAACTCGCTGTCCGCGCATAGCGTTGATTCTTCTCAAACTGTAAACAAGCCGGATCGAATTCTTCCCCGACAAATTCAAGCAATCCCCGAATTTCCCGCTCCTGATGCGCCACCACATCCTCATAGCGCACCGCGCGATAATTCAACGCCGGAATCTGCTCGCGATAATGCGCAACCAGCCCAATCGTCAACGCATAATGTTTCGCAATCGTCTCTAATTCCGCCGCACAGAAAAATCCATGGGTCAAATGGTTGGAAAACACCGATAACACCACATCGAGCGGATGGCGCAGCAAATGAATAATCGGCGCCTGCGGGAACATCAAATGGATCAAGCCCAAATGCGTCTCGTTCAACGGCATTTTATCGGTGAACCACGTCGCCCCCTCGCGAAACACGCCCGCTTGCCGTGCGCGCGTCAAATAATGATCGCGCAACAAATCCAACCCCTCGCGCTGATCCCCCATCCATAATTCCGCCAGCGCATCAGGGTAGGTGAGGGGGCTCGCTAACAAACGCGGGATCAAAAACGTCGCGTCATTAATATAGGGCAATTCATCCCCCGCCGCGATCCGTGGATGCACGCTCAGCGTCTGCTCAATCAGCGTGGTGCCCGAACGCGGAAACCCGACAATGAAAATCGGCTGCGGCATATCCGTCCGCACCGTCGCGCGC
>JAJZEG010000404.1 GCA_021828605.1 Pseudomonadota bacterium
GGGGCGCGCGGACGCATGATCCGAAAATCAGGGTGCAGGCCCGCCGCATCGACCAAACCATGGGCCTGTGCCCGCAGCCCGGCGAGGTCGGCGGTAAAGACCGTGGCCCGCCGAGGGGACGGCGGCACCGAGGCGGGTGCGGGTTGGCTTAGGCTGATCATCGGGGGGTTTTGCGAGTGCAGAGCGGTTTCGTCAATTAAGGGGCGTGAGAGGATGAATGCCATTCGCGTGCAGGGCGGCAGCCAGGGGTTCAAGGGTGAGGGCAGCACGGGCATAGGCCTGGCCGCGCGCGGCCAGCGCCTGACGCGCCTCGGGATCATCGGCGAGGCGGCGCAACGCCTCGACACAGGCATCGGCATCAGGCTCAGCCCAGCGCGCGCCGGGGACCGCGTAATCGCCGCGCTGCTCAATCACCGGGACCAGCCGATAGGGCAGCAAGGCAGCACTCTGGGCGTCCATGAATTGCATATTGCCCGACCAGCCGGTGGCGATAACCGGGATCCCGCGCAGCATCGCTTCGGCGGGAACCAGGCCAAACCCCTCCGCCCGGTGCATCGAGAGCAGGATATCGGTGCTGGCGAGCAGGCTGCGCATTTGTGCGGCGGACCAGGTGGCATCGATCAGGCGGATATTGGCCGCGTCGCCGATGGCGGCGTGGATCTGCGCCAGATCCTGCGGGAACAAGCTCGCTCCGGCGAGTTTGAGCAGCAATAATCGGTCTGGTCGGTCGCCAAAGGCGGCGCGAAAAGCGCCAATCGCGCCGAGCGGGTTTTTGCGCGCGAAGCTGGCGCCCAGATTAGCGATCACCGTGATAATCACGGTCCGTTCCGGCACATTAAGCGCAGCGCGGTCGGCGACCGCCGGGATCAGGAAATCGGCGAGCGGATAGGGCACCACCCGCACGCGGCCCGGCATAATGGTTTCCAGCGCGGTTGCGGTGAAGCGGGTTGGCGCCCAGGCTTCATGGACCAAATCGGCATTGCGCCGCCAGGCGATGGGCAGGGTTTCGATTTCCCAGTTCCAAAAACCGATCACCCGGCGATTGCGTAAAAAATCGCGCGGCGCGCGGGCCAGCAACAACGGGATTGACGGCGCATTGACGTGAAGGATGAGCGCGCTTGCCTGGGATGGTGATGCTTGCTTGTTGGCGGAGGGCGGTGGACGCCTGATCGGGCGGTGGCCGATAGCGAGTTCGATAGCCCCAGCATCGGCGTGCAAATCCACCAACCCGCGATGCAGCAGGCGGGCAGCTTCCCCGAGACCGGAGATCCGACCGAGTTCGCCGGCGATGTGCGCGCCGTCACTGGAGGCAGGCGGGATCGGGTTTGGTCGGGGCACCCAAGCGCGCAGGGCCGCACCCAAGGCAGCCCGGCGCAAGGGGGCGGGAATCTGGCGCCAGATGCGGTGGGTTATGCCAAGCGTTTCAGCCATTTATGCTCCTTGCGCGGATAAAGTTTGGTGAAATCGCACGACCGAGAGTTGCGAAGCCGCGAACTGACGTTAAACTATCCGTCATGGCTGATGGAGACCAGGGGGTTTCAAAACCGGTTGCTGCGCTGACCATTGCGTCGGGCGCGCAGGGGGCAACTCAGCCCATCGCTGCCGATTGGGTGGAGGTTCTGGCCGAACCTGATTTAGTGCCGCATTTTTCAGTCGCGATGACCACCCCGGACCTCTCGCTGTGGCGCGCGGGAAATTGCGGCGTCGCCGGATTTTGGAGCTATGACGCGCCGCGTCCGGGCCCGCATGTGGCGCTGATTGGTTTGATCCATGGCAATGAAATTGCCGGGGCGATTGCGCTGGAGGCGATGCTGCGCCAAAGTGTGCGCCCCGCGCGCGGGCGGCTGACCATCGGCTTTGCCAATTTGGATGCCTATGAGCGGTTCGATCCGGCGCGACCCATCGCCTCGCGCTTTATCGATGAGGATATGAACCGGCTGTGGAGCCCGGCCTTGCTCGATGGCACCCGGCACTCGCGCGAGCTGGACCGCGCACGCGCGATGCGCCCGATCATTGATCAAGCCGACATCGTTCTCGATTTACACTCGATGTTATGGCCGTCCGAGCCGCTGATGCTGTGCGGCTCCGGGGCGCGCGGCAAGGCGCTCGCTTTGGCGTTGGGCACGCCCGAACTCGTGGTTGCCGATAAAGGCCATGCGGGCGGGCGGCGGCTGATCGATTATCCGCGTTTTACCGAGGCGCTGAGCGATGCGGCGTGCATCCTGGTCGAAGCCGGGCAGCATTGGCAGTCACCGACAGTTGCACAAATGCAGGCGAGCATTGATGCGGTGCTGCGCCATACCGGCCTGAGCAGCGCGCCCCTTGCGCATCGCTCGCCGCCGCGTTTTGCCGAGGTCACCGAGCTGGTGACCGCGATGACCGACCGGTTTCAATTCACCCGCCAATTCCAAGGTGGTGAGGTGATCGCGCGCCGGGGCACGGTGATTGCGCATGATGGCGAGCGGGAAATTCGCACGCCGCATGATGATTGCCTGCTGATTATGCCAAGCCTGTGGACCTCGCGGCTGCATACCGCCGTGCGGCTCGCGCGGTTAATCCGCTAATCCGGCGCACCAAGCAACGCGCGGGCGGCCTCCAGCGTATCGGCCTCTGAGGCGGGTTTATCCCAGCGCAGCCGCAAAATGCGCGGGAAACGCAGCGCGATCCCTGATTTATGCCGCGCCGAGCGTTGCGCCGCATCAAACCCGACCTCCAGCACAATGCCGGATTCCACTTCGCGCACCGGCCCATAGGTGGCAACCGTGTGGGTTCTGATCCATTGGTCAAGCCGGGCGAGTTCGGCATCGGTATAGCCCGAATAGGCTTTGCCCACCGGCACCAGCCGACCCGGCTCGGCCCAGACGCCAAAGGTGTAATCGGAATAA
>JAJZEG010000411.1 GCA_021828605.1 Pseudomonadota bacterium
CCGGCGACCAATTTGCCTTCGCGCAGCATTTTGCCCTGCTGGATCGCTTTGGTGATCATCACGTACCAACTGCCCATCGACATCAGCGCGAGAATGACCAGAGCGGCGCGGGCGATGACGTCGCCGGAATTCCACAGCGCGCCCAGACCGTACGGGTTGGAGACATGGGTGGTTTGGATCCCGCTGCCGCTCGGCGGGGCAATCGGCGCGGTGGCGGCTGGCGTCGTGCCGTTGGTGGTCGCGTTGGTGGTGCCGTTGGTGGTGGTGCCGTTGGTGGTCGCGTTCGTCGTCGTGCCGTTGGTCGTCGCGTTGGTGGTGGTGCCATTGGTGGTGGCGTTGGTGGTCGCGTTGGTGGTTGAATTCGTGGTTGAACTTGTGGTCGCGTTGGTGGTGCTGGATTTAGCGGGCGGGGCGACCGGGGGCGCGACCGGCGCCGGGGTTGAGGATTTGGCGATGGCGGTGCCGATGGTGGCGAAGCTCGCGCTTGCGCCGAGTGATACGGCGATAACCAGAGGAAGCGCCAGTTTTTTCATGTTCATAGTGGGTCTCTCAGGTAAATGGGTGGACACGAAACGAAACATAGTGAGCATTTTGGTGGGTTGATCAGTTGGAGGAGCGGAACTCGAAGGGCACCATGACGTTGACCGCCTGGCCCTGCCCCTTACAATTCAACTGCGCCGCACCGCGAATGGCGAGATCATTCATCGCACCCGAACTCGAGGAGACGATGCGCGGTGAGGTGACCTGACCGGTTGGGGAAATTGTTACCTCAACGGTCACATTGGCACGGTTGACGCCGGTTTCCTGCGAAATCCGACCGAACAAGCGCGACAAATTGCCGGCAATCTGCACCACGTTCGGACAGACCACGCCAACATTGGTGTTGGGGGCCGCAGGCGCCGTCGCGGGCGGTGCGGTTGGTTTTTTGGTGGTGGTGATG
Source organism: Pseudomonadota bacterium (assembly GCA_021828605.1). The sequence continues at coordinate 941 of JAJZEG010000411.1, forward strand.
GCGAAAACCGTTTGTGGCGGCGCCTGGATATGAATCAGCGGCGGCGGCACGTAAGGCGGCGGCGGCGCGGCCAAAGGCGGCGGCGGCGGCAGCACGACTTTCGGCGGCGGCGGTGGTGGGGGTGGGGTTGCCTTGATGATCTTGATCTCCAGCGGCTTTTTGATCATTTCAACAGCACTCGTCGCCAAACCGCTGACCAGCGCATAGATCAAAAAGACGTGCAGCAAGAGGACGGCAATAATCCCGACTATTTTACCCGTACTTGGTCTGCGGTCGCCTGCAAAATCCACTCAAAATCCCCCTCATATTGTGCCGATCTTGTGATGTTGCGCGGGCGGCACCCCTATTGCGCAAATCAAACCAGCCCCAACCTTATCGCAAATCAACAAAACCCCGCCCAAAGCCGCAAGATGATGCGGCGAGCGCGAAGGCTGTGTTCCGTCCTGAAGTAGCTAATCAAGCCGCCACGGCGCGGGAGCAACGGACAAATTGATTTGTCCAGGTTGTTAAGCCTCAATCGACATAAGGCCACGACTGCGAACAGTCAATTTTGCTGATCTGCCATGTTCAATCCCCCGATCACGCAGTTGCGGAAAGCCGCTGATCGATCAAGATTATTGCATTGTAATTAAAGGATATTATTGTTGGTGCTGGATGGTTTGGTCCGATCACGCCCATGCCGAAAACCAAAAAGTTTGGTAATTTAATGACTTATTTGACATTTATTTTATTATAATCAATCGTAAACTGGCATGCGTCCGGGCAATAATTCTGCAATCGATTGCAAATTTAATTTAATCGGCGCGAAATTGGCGCATTCGGCCAGATCTGGCCAAAATCCGTCGATCTGCGCCGAATCAACCTTACAGGGTGAGTTGAACGCCCAGTTGCCCGGCCACGTCCTGCACGCATTGCCACGCCACTCGGCCCGAGCGGGCGCCACGGGTGACCGCCCATTCCAGAGCTTTGGCATGCAGGCTCACCGGATCAATCGGGAGCTGGTAATAGTCGGCATAGGAATCGATCATCGCAAGATACTGATTTTGATCAATATGATGAAAGCCAATCGAGAGACCAAACCGGTCCGAAAGCGAGACTTTTTCCTCGACCGCCTCGGTCGCATGTATGGCGCGTTCGCGCTCATTCTCGATCATGTCGCGCGGCATCAGATGACGGCGGTTTGACGTGGCGTAAATCAACACATGAGCCGGACGCCCCTCGATTCCGCCATCGAGCACCGATTTCAACGCTTTATAAGCAGCATCCTCGCGCTCGAAGCTCAGATCATCGCAGAAAATCAAGCAGCGCCTTGCTTGGTCGCGGAGCGACGCGAGCAGGCGTGGCAGACTGTCAATTTCCTCACGTTGGATTTCGATTAAAGCGAGCCCCTGTCCGAATTTTGCTTCGCGGTTGATCTGGGCATGGACGGCCTTGACCAAAGAGGACTTGCCCGTACCGCGCGCCCCCCACAGCATGGCGTTATTCGCGGGCAAAGCGCGGGCGAAGCGGCGGGTGTTTTCAAGAAGCACGCTCTTGGCCTGATCAATCCCGTGCAGGAGCGCAAGATCGACATGGGAAATCCGCGCGACCGGGGCGAGGCGGTTGGTGTCGGCGTGCCAGACGAAGCCATCTGCCGCATCGAGGGCCATTGCGGGTGGAGGGGGGGGCGCGAGACGTTCAAGGGCGGTCGCGATCCGGTTCAGCAGATGTTCCGTTGAGGCTTTCGTCATGTGTTTCTCCGCGCGAGGTCGTGATCAAGGCGGTGGCGCGGGCAACTTGACGCGCCGCCGATGCGATCTATGGTCCGGCGCGTTCAAAGTCACAAACAGGAACCCGCATGACCGATCCAGTTTTCGCCCCCCTCCTCCTCGGCCTCGGCGCCGCCGTGCCGAGCAGCACCATGGCCACGCTGATCAGTTTCGGCCCGATCGTGCTGATCATTC
>JAJZEG010000051.1 GCA_021828605.1 Pseudomonadota bacterium
GCTACAAGGATGCGGATTGCCCGAGCCGTAAGGCTCGATGGATTCCAGGAACGATTGATAGGCCGCCTCGGCGCCGATGCCGCTGCGCGGCACGGGTGCTTCGAAGCGGGCCCGGATCGCGCCTGGCATCGGTCGCCAAACCGGGGCATCGCGCAGGGTCGCGAGCCGATCAATCACCCGCTCAAGCATTCGATGGCCCAAAGCGCGCAGGCCGGTCCAATCGGCGGGGTCGAGGCTGGTCGGTTCGTTGCTCATGGGCTCGGTCTATCGGGCGCAGGGTGTGCGGTCAAAGGGCGCGGAGAGGGTTAGGCGGGAGCAAAAATCTCGGCGTGACCATAGCCGGAAAATTGGGCGAGGGCGGCGGTGATCTCGGCCTCGCTGAGCAGCTGCGGCGGGCCGATAATGAGGGCTTGGACATACTGTTTGGCCAACGCTTCGAGTTCGACCGCGCGCCATAATGCGCGATCAAGGGTTTCGCCGAGCGCGATCATGCCGTGATTGGCAAGCAGGCAGGCGGTGCGACCATCGAGGGCTTGGAGCGCGTGATCGGACAGGGTTTGAGTGCCGAAGGTGGCATAGGGCGCGCAGCGCACATCATGCCCGCCGAAACAGGCGATCATGTAATGGCAGGCTTCGATGGGGCGATGGGCGATGGCGAGGCTGGTCGCGAAGCTCGCGTGGGTATGCACGATAGCATTGATTTCGGGGCGGGCGCGCAAAATATCGCGGTGAAAGCGCCACTCGCTGGAGGGTTTGCACGGGCCGGTCCAGGGGCTGGTCCAAATGCCGGTCGGGTCGTTGGGCGTGGTGATCGTGGGTTCGGGCGCCAGCGACATAGCGGCGATCAGGTCGGGCCGGAGCTGATCATAGGGGATGGCGGAGGGGGAAATCAGCATCGCATTTCCTGAGCGGATCGAAATATTGCCGGAATTGCCTTGATTGATCCCGAGCCGGTTCAGGCTTTGGCAGGCGGCGATCAAAGCGAGGCGGGCAGAATGGTCGTTCATGGGGTGAACTTATCGGGCGGGCCGGGCAGGGTAAAGGGTTGCGCATCATGGTTTGCGACATAATCTGTCGCAGCGCGGTTGGTCGTGTTGGCTGGTCATTTTGGCGGGTCATCTATTGAGGGGAAATTGCAGGCATGAAATATCGAAAATTGGGATCGAGCGGCATTGAGGTGTCGGATATTTCGTTGGGGTCCTGGCTCACTTATTCAGGCGGCGTGGAGAAGGCGCAATCAATCGCCTGCGTGCATCGCGCGCTGGAGGTGGGCATTACCTTATTGGATACCGCGAATATTTACGGCAAAGGCGCCGCCGAGACCGTGCTCGGCGAGGCGTTGGCCGGGATTAAGCGCGACAGCTATGTGCTCGCGACCAAACTTTATTTTCCGATGACCGAGACCGATAAGGGCTCCTCACGCGCCCAAATCGAGAAGCAGCTTGAGGCCTCGCTCAAGCGGTTACGGGTGGATCATGTCGATCTTTATCAATGCCATCGCTATGATGATGACACACCGTTAGAAGAAACGATGGAAGCGCTGAGTGCGGCGGTGCGTTCTGGCAAAACCCGGGCGATCGGGTTTTCCGAATGGCCGGTCGAGAAAATCAAGGAAGCGACCGAGATGGCGGGGGTCGAGAAATTCGTCTCCAGCCAGCCGCAATATTCGATGCTGTGGCGCGAGCCAGAGGCGGAAGTGATTCCCTATTGCGCTGAGCATGGGATTTCGCAAATCGTTTGGTCGCCACTGGCGCAAGGGATTTTGACCGGCAAATATCGCCCCGGTGCCGCGGTGCCCGAAGGGTCGCGGGCGTCGAGCGCATCGATGGGGCATTTTTTGCAGGATCTGGGCGACCGGCAAGGCGTGCTGGAGGCGGTGCAGTCCATGCGCGGGCTGGCCGAGCAGGCCGGGCTATCGCTCGCGCAATTTGCCCTGGCCTGGGTGCTGCGGATGGATAATGTTGCGTCAGCGATTATTGGCGCATCGCGGCCCGAGCAGATCGATGAGAATGTGACGGCGTCCGATGCGAGCGTGGATTCGGCTTTGTTCGTGCAAGCGGACGCCCTGTTCGCACCGGTGCTGCATAAGAACTAATTGTTAGTTGAAAGTGACCGAGCCGACACCGCCCGTGTGAATATGGCGGATCGGCGGGTTGCCGGTGATGTGGACATGGCCGACGCCGCCGATATTGACGTCGGCCTGTTTCACGACATGGACGTTGATTTTACCAACCCCGCCAATGCGGGCGGTGAGCTGATCGGTGCTGAGGTTGCCGGCATGGATGCGGGCGGCGCCGCCGATAGTGGTGGTCAGATGCTGCACCTGGCCCGACAATGTGAGCGAGCCCGCGCCGGAGAAGCGGATAGCGAGGGCGGGCTCGTTCAGTTTATTCAACGTGCCGTGCAGCACGCCATTATCGGTGATCGCGGTCAGGCTGGGCAATGTGATGGTCAGCTGGACGGCTTGATCATGGTTCCAAAAACTGCCGTGATGTGTGGTGCTGTTCACCGTGAGCACGCCTTCATGCACGGTTAGGATCAGATTGCGTCGGGTCACTGCTGTCGCGGTGATGCGAACCGATTGTTTCGCTCCTTGGGTGAAATGAAGTGTGGCGAACGAGTTAATTGAGATCGCATGGAATGGCGCGAGTTGCGCGCTGACCGGTGCAGCCACGGCGGATGTCGCGGCAATCAGGCTGAGGCAGGTGCCAGAAGCGAAAACGGCGGCAAAAACGGGGACGAATGAGCGGTTCATGATCAAATCCTTCAGAGCAGGCTGCCGACAAGAGCGAGCACGCCCGCGAAAATCGCCGCAGTAATCACGATGGCGCTGAGCGCGCTGAGCAGTTGGGTGCGCGGGGTGATCGGCAGCAACTGAT
>JAJZEG010000113.1 GCA_021828605.1 Pseudomonadota bacterium
GTATGGCGAGCAAAAGCAGGAAGGCGGTGACCAAAATCGACCAAACAAAGAGCGGCATTTTATGCATGGTCATGCCAGGGGCACGCATGTTCAGAATGGTGGCAATGAAGTTGATCGCACCGAGCAGGGAAGAAATACCGGCCAAATGGAGCGAAAAGAGCGTAAAATCGACTGCGGGGCCGGGCTGATAGACGCTATCGGTCAAAGGCGGATACAGGGTCCAGCCGACGCCGGAACCGTGGCCGACGAGCAAACCGAGATTGACGAAAATAAAGCCCATGAACAGGAACCAGAAGCTCATATTATTGAGCCGAGGGAACGCCATATCCGGTGCGCCAATCATCATCGGCACGAACCAGTTGCCAAAACCGCCGATCAAAGCAGGCATCACGAAAAAGAAAATCATCAGCAGACCATGCGCGGTGACAATCGCGTTCCAGGTCTGGCCGTTGGTGATGATGGTATTGTTCGGGTGCATGAGCTGGGCGCGCATGATCATCGACAGCACGCCGCCTTCGAGCGCGCCGATAATGGCCCAGGTGATATAGAGCGTGCCGATATCTTTATGGTTGGTGCTCATTAACCAACGGCGGACGAAGCTCGGTCTATGGGCGCCATGCGCTCCATGATCGTGCGAAACAGACTCAGGCGAAACAGACGACGACGACATCGATAAACTCCCCAAAAATCACGCGTTCAAGCGGATTTGATCGTCACTTCACGCCATTATCGGCGAGCACTTCAAACGGGCGGACCTTGGGCACACTGCCTTGGGCTGCGTCCGCTTTGGCTTTGGCGAGCCAGGCTTGAAACTGATTGACCGGCAGCGCGATCACTTCGATCGGCATATCATCATGGTTCATGCCACAGATCTGGTTGCATTCTCCATAATAAACACCCGGCGCATCAATCTCGGTCCATTGATGCCAAATTTGCCCTGGAATTGCATAACGCTGCACGCCCAATGAGGGGATGAAAAAACTATGCAGCACGTCACCGCTGGTAATTTGGAAGACGATTTTTTTACCAACCGGCACCACCAGCGGATGGTTGGCCGAAAGCTGGCGGATTTGGCCGGGCTTTAATTTATCGGGGGGAATCGCATAGGAGGTGAAATCGACGCCCTTCGCCCCCTCGTAATTATATTCCCAATACCATTGATGGCCGGTGACGCGGATGGTCATGTAGCGGTGTTTGTAATTCGATTGCTGATAAATCAGATGCATCGAGGGGACGAACACCACCACCAGCAGGATGGCAGGCACCAAGGTCCAGATCACCTCGATCAGGGTGTTATGCGTGGTGGTGGAGGCGACCGGATTTTTTTTCGCGTTGAAACGAAACAGAATGACGCCGATCAACACGGCAACGAACAGCACCACCGCGAACATGATCCAAAGCACATATTGCAAGAACCAGTCGATGCTTTTCTCGATCGGGCTGGCCGAGGGTTGCAACCACCATTCCCAGGGGCGCGGCGCATGCACACTCAGCCCTGCCGCATTGGTCGGCAATGCCGCCGCATGCGCGGTATGCCCGATTGCGACGGCCAGCAAGGCTGCCACCATCAAGCAACCCAACCGCGCCATCATCGTGGCCAGACTGGCCGGTCGCACTTTCATTTGCCGGGGCAATTCCGATTTTCCTTCGTCAAACAGTCAATTCATCGCAGAGTCGTGCGGCATACCGCGTCGTTCATCAGGGGTGATGAATTAAAATCGTATTATGGCATCCAACACCACACTTCAAGCGCGATGGGGTCAAGCCGGGCGGCGCCAGGGCCGGGTGTTTCGGTTTATCGACAGGCGTGGCAGCGCCATCACAGGGCTGCTCATTTCTCGAATCGGGTGATCAAGGACGAGGTATCCCAACGTTTGCCGCCTTTGCGCTGCACATCGGCATAAAATTGATCGACCAAGGCGGTGAGCGGCAGGGAGGCCTGGCTCGCGCGGGCTTGATCGAGGCAGATGCCTAAATCCTTGCGCATCCAATCGACGGCGAAACCGAAATCGAATTCGCCCGCATTCATGGTTTTCCAGCGATTTTCCATTTGCCAGCTTTGGGCCGCCCCTTTGGAAATCGCCCCGATCACCCGCGCCACATCGAGCTTGTTCGCCTGCGCGAAATGCAAGGCTTCGGCAAGCCCCTGCACCACGCCGGCGATGCAAATTTGATTGACCATTTTTGCGAGCTGACCACTACCTGCCTCGCCAATATGGCTGATATTGGCGCCAAAACAGCCAATCGCCTCGCAGGCGCGGGCAAAATCGGCCTCGGTGCCGCCGACCATCACGGTTAGGCGCCCGGCCTCGGCACCGGCTTGGCCACCCGAAACCGGCGCATCAAGAAAGCCGATTCCCTGCATTTGCGCGATGCTGTGCAACTCGCGCGCGATGGTCGCCGAGGCGGTGGTATGATCGACGAACACGGTGCCCTGGCCCATGCCGCCAAACGCGCCATCCGGCCCGGTGGTGATGCTGCGCACATCATCATCATTGCCGACGCAGGCGAACACCATATCAGCGCCCTTGGCGGCCTCGGCGGGGGTGGCCGCATGCGCGCCGCCAAATTGCGCGACCCAGGCCTCGGCACGGGCCTTGGTGCGGTTATAGATAGTGACCTCATGGTGGCCTTTGGTGACCAGATGGCCCGCCATCGGATAGCCCATGACGCCGAGGCCGATAAATGCCAATTTTGCCATTTTTTGCTCCTAAAGTCCGCGATCAGCGAATAATGCCATCCTCGCGAAGCTGGGTGATCATTGCCTCGGTATAGCCGAGTTCGGTGAGAATCGCGCCACTATCCTGGCCCGGTGTCGGCACGTCGTGACGCAAAGCCGGGCGGGCGCCATCGAAACTCATCGGCAGGCCGGGGATCG
>JAJZEG010000075.1 GCA_021828605.1 Pseudomonadota bacterium
TAAAGTCAAAGCGGCTTGGTCGCGGTATTGGCTCGGGCAAGGGCAAGACCTCCGGCAAGGGTGTCAAAGGTCAGAAAGCGCGCGAAGGCGTGTCGCTGAACGGGTTCGAGGGCGGTCAGCTCCCGATCTATCGGCGGTTGCCGAAGCGTGGCTTTACCAATCGCAATCGGCTGGAATTCGCCGCGGTCAATATCGGTTCGCTTGAGGCGGCGATCGAATCGGGCAAAATCGATGCGGCGCAGCCGGTGACTGAGGCCGTCCTGCGTGCTGCGGGGCTGTATGGTGGCAAAAAGGTCGATGGTGTGCGCTTGTTGGCGCGTGGTGCCATCACCCGCAAAGTGACCGTGGAGGTTTCCGGTGCCTCGGCCAGTGCGGTCGCCGCGATCGAGCAAGCAGGCGGGTCGGTGAAAACGCGGATTGCGGCCAAGTCCGCCGGGGACGCTGCCTGAGCCTCTTGCCGTGGCGCAGTTTGCGCCACATGATAGTGACCGAGCGGCGCCGAGTTGGGTTGCGTTCAGCAGCCTGATTGGCGCCGTTGGTGTTTAGGCGAACCCTGGCGCGTGAGCGGCGGGAAATGGTTCAGGAGAAGTCCATGGCGTCGGCGGCAGAACAACTCGCCTCCAGTATGAATCTCGGTAGCTTCGCGAAGGCGACCGAGCTGAAGCAACGGATCTGGTTCACGCTTGGCGCCCTGGTGGTGTTTCGGCTCGGCACCTACATCCCGGTTCCGGGCGTCGATGCGACGGTGATGACGCATTTGATGTCACAAAATGGTGGCGGCGTTCTGGGCATGTTCAACATGTTCACCGGTGGCGCGCTCGGGCGGATGACGGTTTTCGCGCTGAACATCATGCCGTATATTTCGGCCTCGATTATCATGCAGCTGATGCAGGCGGCGGTGCCGTCCTTGGAGACGCTGAAAAAAGAAGGCCAATCCGGCCAGCAGAAAATCAACCAATATACCCGCTATCTGACCGTGTTGATCGCCTTGGTGCAATCCTACGGCATTTCGATCGGCCTGGAGAGCCTGCATAGTTCGGTGGGCCCGGCAGTGGTTGATCCGGGGCCGTTCTTTATATTCACCACCGTGGTCACCCTGGTCGGCGGTACGGTGTTTTTGATGTGGCTTGGTGAGCAGATCACCGCGCGCGGTATCGGCAACGGCTCGAGCCTGATCATTTTCTCGGGCATTGTCGCGGCCTTGCCGGGTGCGGTTGCCGGGATTTTGCAGCTTGGTGCCACCGGTGCGCTCTCGACCGCCTTCGTCATCGGGTTTTTCGTGATTTCGCTCCTGGTCATCGCCTTCGTGGTGTTCATGGAGCGTGCGCAGCGCCGGGTGTTGGTGCAGTATCCGAAACGCCAGGTCGGTAGCCGGATGTTTGGCGGTGACTCGTCGCATTTGCCGATGAAGGTCAACACCTCGGGCGTGATTCCGCCGATTTTCGCCAGTTCGCTGCTCTTGATCCCCGCCACGATCATCGGCTTCTCAAAGGGCACCGGCCCGGGCTGGTTGCAGTTCCTGGCGCGGCAGCTTTCGCACGGCCAGCCGGGCTATATGACGCTCTATGCCGCGTTGATCATCTTTTTCTCCTATTTCTATACCGCCGTGGTATTCAACCCCGAGGAGACGGCGGAGAATCTGAAAAAATATGGCGGCTTCGTGCCTGGCATTCGTCCCGGCGCGAATACCGCCAAATATTTCGACACGGTGCTCACCCGCCTGACCACAATCGGCGCGATTTATCTCTGTATCGTCTGCTTGATCCCCGAATTCCTGATCGGCGAGTATGATATTCCGTTCTATTTTGGCGGCACGTCATTGCTGATTATTGTTTCGGTGACCATGGATACGGTCGCGCAGGTTCAGTCCCATTTGCTGGCGCACCAATATGAGGGGCTAATTCGCAAAGGCAGAGGGAGGACTCGCGGTCGATGAATATCCTTTTGGTCGGGCCGCCGGGTGCGGGCAAAGGCACCCAGGCGCATATTCTCGAAGAGCGGTACCACGCCAAACATATCGCCACCGGCGATATGTTGCGCGCCGAGGTTACCGCAGGCACCCCGATTGGCCTTGAAGCCAAGGCGGTGATGGATGCCGGTCAACTGGTGTCTGACGATATTCTGATCCGCATGCTCGGATCGCGCCTGGCGATGCCCGATTGCGCCCATGGCATGATCCTCGATGGGTTTCCGCGCACGGTGCCGCAAGCCGAAGCGTTGAATGATCTGCTCGCCGCGTCGGGTCGGCATCTGGATGCGGTGATCGTGCTGGAAGTGGACGAGGAAGCCCTGGTGGCACGGATCTCGGGCCGGTTTGCCTGTGCTCAATGTGGTGCAGGCTATCATCGCAGTTTCCATCCGCCCGCCGTCGAGGGTGTGTGCGATAAATGCGGCAGCCACGAATTCAGCCAGCGCCCCGATGATACGCCCGAGGTGGTGCGGCGTCGCCTTGGGGCCTATCGCCAACAAACCGCGCCAATTTTGCCGTTCTATACCGCGCGCGGGTTGGTGCATCGGCTCGATGGCATGGCGAGCATGGATGCGGTGACCGATGCGATTGAAACCGTCCTCCGGCACGTCGGCGTTGCGGCACCTGCATAGGTCATCACGAAAAATTGAAGTCATCGGATTGACTCTCTCTGTCCCGAGCGATAATGACACCGTTCAGCACCCCAGCGGGGGTGGTTCGCTTTCCATCAGTCTTGTGACGCATCATTTACCGGGTTTTGCGGGTAATAGGTGTTTACACGACGGATGGGTGTTCGTTTAATTCGATAACCGATCCCGTCGCGGCGCGGCCGCCCGAGAACTAGGAGTTGCAAGCGTGGCGCGTATTGCCGGCGTAAATATCCCTTCGAATAAGCGCGTGCTGATC
>JAJZEG010000191.1 GCA_021828605.1 Pseudomonadota bacterium
AGGAGGCCGAGCATCGGGGGGGGGCCTGGGGGTGGGGGGGGGGGCGGTGGGCGAGATTAGGCGACGCCAGGGTTCTAGAGAGATCGTAGCGAACGACGTCGGATCGGGATAGGAGCGTGATCCGACCGTTATGGCGGGTTTAAGTTGAGGGGATTACCGTCCTCAAATTTGACCGGCACTTCGTCGGCATGAGGGTTCGGCAGGGATCGAGATGATCAAGTGGTCATTGTGATTTTGCACCGCCCGTCAAGAACCAGCACACCTTGACAGAAGTTAGAGAATTTGTTAGGATTCTTAATCCATTCTATGCTTCAGCAGAAGTGAGAACTTAGCGACCAAACGAGATCTGGAAACTGTTTCGGTATATTATTTGTTAAAGCAAATATTATATCAGCATAACTTAATCCACAATTTTTCTCTCAGCGTTAAGGAGATTAACTGATGTCAATTTTTATTATTGTGTTTATCTTAGTTTTATTTGGCATGTTCTTATTGATGAAGAAATTTAAAGAATTTTTTTGTGCTAATTCTAGTAATATAACATTATTGTTGCGACTTCTCAGCATTTTGGTCGGAGCTTTTATAGCATTGTTGGCGGTGAGAGGTCGTCAAAATGCCGTCCATCAGTCGGAAATCGCGTTTGCGGGATATCTGACAATTCCAAACATGTTAAAGCTTCAAGATATATCGAATTCAGAAAACTCTCTTGAAACCGGTATAACCATCAAAAACACTGGCAGAACACCAGTTGGGAATATTTGTTATGACGTTATTATTTCATCTCAATTCGTGAAATCCAGCCAACCGGCGAATCTTAAAAGTCGATTTTCAAAAGATAAAAGCCGTTATAAAAAATTTATGGCTGGCAATATACCTGCACTTAACGAGTGTTCGCCAGAAATCGCTTCTCTAAACCCCGGCCAGCAGACACAATTGCATCTTTCATTTTACAATAATAATCTTATCCAAGCCATTATTAGAAAAACGGAGCAGTATTATCTTAATAAAGATCAAAGTAAGGCTCCCACACTGAGAGTTACTGAAATTAGTTTGCTGTTATTGTACAAGGATATTTATGGCCAACTACATTATACAGTTTATTCTTATCTCACCACCAATGCAATTTCATCGGCAGAACAGGGCGATCTTTGGCAAGGTTTTACAGGAAAACGTTCTACATTCGGAATTATCAAGCAATAGTTTAACTCGAGACGCATGAACTTTTGTTCATGCGAATCAGTGTTGTTCCATTTGCGGCGGGGGTGAATCAATCGTCAACGATGCGCCAGAGGCGGAGATCGGGCGTGGTGTCGGTATGGGCGATCAGATAGGCGCAGCGGCCATAGAGAATGGCGTAGGGGCAGAGGGGTGCGGGTGCTGACGCGGCTGGCCTCGGCGGGGCGGGCGTGATCGTCTCGGGTGGTGAGTTCGCGGGCGAGGGTTTCCAAGGTGGCGATGACGCCGAGTTGGGTCGGCAGTGCGGGCAGACTGTGCGGCGGCAGGCGCCAGCGGCGGATGTGGTCATCCGGCTCTGCACTATGTTTAGAGGGCGATTGCTTATCACCCATCACGCTCCGGTCTTTGTTTGCCGATCAATTTCAATCATCCGGCCATAATCTGACGATTCCATTCAGGTGATTATTGCTCTAGCGGTGCGCGTGGAATGGAGGCTGGTGCTGGTCAGTCGTCGGCGGTGGTGAACTCGACGTCGCGATGGACGTGGATGGACATCAGCACGCCGAAGCCGAGCATGACCGCGGTGAGGGCGGAGCCGCCATAAGAGACCAGGGGCAGCGGCACGCCGCCGACCGGGATCAGGCCCATCACCATCGCGAGATTGACGAAGCAATACATGAACAGGTTGGTGGCGATGCCGAGGGCGGCGAGGCGACCGAACATGTGGTTGCAGCGCAGGGCAGTGTAGAAGGCCATGGTGATCATCGAGAACAGCACGCCGATCAGCACCAAAGAGCCCGCGAAGCCGAATTCCTCGGCGATGATGGTGAACACGAAATCGGTTTGTTTTTCCGGCAGGAAATTGAGCTGGTTCTGGGTGCCGTGCAGGAAGCCCTGGCCCCAGAAGCCGCCGGAGCCGAGTGCGATTTTCGATTGGATGATGTTGTAGCCGGCCCCCAGCGGATCGCGGCCGGGATGCAGGAAGGTGAGGATGCGTTGTTTCTGGTAGCCGTGCAGGTGGTGATAAATGAACGGGGCGGCGATGGCGACGACGCCGATGACGATGGCGAATTTCCACCAGCGCACACCAGCGCCGAGGAGAATGCTGCCGCCGATGGTCATGGTGATGACGGCGGTGCCGAGATTTGGTTCCTTGAGGATCAGGATGGCCGGGGCGAGAATGGCGAGCACCGGCGGGATCAGGAAAGTGAGTTGGCCGACCCGCTCATAGCTCGCGCGTTGGAACCAGGCGGCGAGGGCCAGAGCGAGGAACAGTTTCATCAGCTCGGAGGGCTGCACATGCAGGCCGCCAATATCGATCCAGCGTTTGGCGCCGAGCCCGACATGGCCGAAGCGCCAGACCACGACCAGCAAGACGAGGCCGAGCGCGTAGAGCGGCCAGGCGAATTTGGCGATCAGGCGGATATCGACCAGGGCGATGGCGATCATCATGATCAGCGAGGCGGAGAAGCGGATCAGTTGCGGCGTGGCGTAGGGTTCGCCATGGCCGCCTGCGGCTGAGTAGAGGGCGGTGTAGCCGATGGCGGCGAGCAGGCAGCAGGCGAGGACGAACAGCCAGTTGATGCGCAGCAGCTTGCGCAGCAGGCCGAAAGAGCGGGCGTAATAGGGGCGGTAGTCGATCAGGCCGCTCATGAGGGGGTGGCCATTGCGACGTTGCCAGGAGAGGTGGTGGTTG
>JAJZEG010000123.1 GCA_021828605.1 Pseudomonadota bacterium
TGATGGAGCCCATGGTTCCTCCCGGATTGCATGAAATTGCGCTGTCCGCTTCGATCGGGATTGGGCTCTATCCGCGTGATGCGCCTGACGCCAGCGGCTTGCTTGCTCGGGCGGAGCGCGCATTGAATTGGGTCAAGCGCGACGGGCGTAATAATTTCGCATTTTATGCAACAACGATGGAGCGCGATGACCAGTTGCGTCAGCGTTTGGAGCATGATTTGCGGCTTGCTCTACATCGCGGCGAGTTCTCACTGGTTTATCAACCGGTGGTCTGCGCACACCGGCATGTGGTGAACGGTTTTGAGGCGTTGCTACGCTGGCACAGCCCGATCCATGGCACGGTGCCGCCAGCGCAATTCATTCCGCTTGCGGAATCGATTGGGTTAATGGGTCAAATCGGTGCCTGGGTGCTACGCACGGCATGCGCGGAGGCGGCGGGTTGGCAAAATAAGTTGAAAATCGCCGTGAATGTGTCGGTCGTGCAGTTTCAGCAAGGGCGACTGCCGGATTTGATTGAACAGGTGTTGCAGGAGACCGGGTTGGAACCCGAGCGGCTCGAGATCGAAATCACGGAATCGATGCTCATTCGTGAGACAGATCGAACCCTGGAGGTGCTGAGGCGGATCAAGGCGCTCGGTGTGCGCATCGCCATGGATGATTTTGGCACCGGCTATTCGTCATTGGCAACCTTGCGGACCTTCCCGTTCGATAAGTTGAAGGTGGATCGGAGTTTCGTGCAGGATCTGGCGGAGCCACCCAATGGTGAACCGGCTGGACCGCTGGCGATTATCAACGCAATTTTGGGATTGGGTCGTGGCCTGCGTCTGCCGGTGGTGGTCGAGGGGGTCGAAACCGAGGCCCAGGCCGAAATCCTGCGCCGTTGCGGTTGCGATCAGATGCAAGGCTATCTGCTCAGCCGCCCTCTGCCGATCGAACGGTTTGCCGCGACGATCGAGGGAACCGATGATCAGGCAATGTTGCGTGATCTTGGTACGCGATCCGACCCGGTCAATCCTGGTTCAGGGGGGATGGCATATCCAACCTGACGGCCTTGCTGATGATTTGCATTGAGTAGTTTCATCTCGGCGAATTTAGCGGTAAGGTGATCGTGATGAATATGGTGGCGCCGCGTCAGACTAGGTTGGTGATCGAAGTTATTTTCGATTTCGTCTGCCCATGGTGTTATCTCGGTGTGCATCGATTGAGCCAGCTCCGCGCTCGGCGCCCCGATTTGGCGATCCAGCCGGTGTGGCGTCCGTTTTTATTAAATCCTGATATGCCGCGCATTGGGATGGATCGTGCCGATTACGCGTTGCGGAAATTCGGCGGTGAGGAACGGGCGCGGCGGCTCTATGCGGCGATTAGCGAAATTGGCGCGGCCGATGGGCTGGTGTTTGATTTTACGCGCATTACCCGCACACCAAGTAGCGTAGATGCACATCGCTTGCTTCGTTTTGCGATGTCCGTGGCAGGGGGTGCGGCGACCGAGCGTCTGGTGCTTGAGATTTTTCAGGCCTATTTTCGCGAGGGGCGAGATATTGGCCGTCGTGAAATTCTGGCGCAGTTGGCGGCGGCGGTCGGGTTGGATATGGAGTCGGCACGAAATTTCCTGACTCATGATGCGGTAACCGAAGACGTGCATGCGGATAATTTGCAGGCGCATCGGCTCGGCATCAACGGGGTGCCGTTTTTTGTCATCGAGCAAAGTAACGCCATCGCCGGGGCGCAGGAGCCCGAAGTGTTGGAGCGGTTGTGTGATTTGGCGGCGGCGGGTTTGATGGCGGATCAATGGGCGTCATGATATGCCGATGAGGTTGAATTGACTGGTCGAGCGGGCCAATATCCTTGCCGTTGCGCCACCCCGATCTGACAGGACACAAAATGGATCGCCGTTCGATTGTTGCCGCCATTCCGCTCACTTTGGCCTTCGGCTCCATGGCGCGTCTGTCCGTGGGGCAGGCGCAGGCGGCGTCCAGTTTCGCCGCCTATCTAAGCGGCTTGGGGGCGCAGGCGCGTGCGCAGGGGATTCCCGGCGCTCTGGTTGCGGCGGCGTTGGACGGGGTGTCGCCTGATCCAAAAGTTATCCATCTTGATGCGCATCAGCCTGAATTTACCTTGACCTGGGCGCAATATCGGGCGCGCACGGTGACTGCGACCCGAATCGCGACCGGACAAAGCAAGGTCAGGATGCAGCGCTCGGTGCTGATGTCGGTGCGGGAACGGTTTGGGGTTTCCGCGGTGCCGATCATGGGAATTTGGGGCGTGGAGACCGATTTTGGCGCCGTGCAGGGCGATTTTCAGGTGATTAACGCGCTGGTGACTTTGGCGTGGTATCGCAACAGCGCTTATTTCGCCCATGAGGCGATTGCCGCGATGCGCATTGCCGCGCGCGGCCAGCGTCCGTTGGCAGGGCTGATCGGGTCCTGGGCCGGGGCGATGGGTCAACCGCAATTCATGCCGAGCGTGTATTTGAGCACTGCGGTGGATTTCGCCGGGGCGGGACGGCCCAATATCTGGACCGATGTGCCTGATACGCTCGCCTCGATTGGCAATTATTTGCATAAAGCCGGGTGGGTTCCCGGCTTGCCCTCAAGCGAACCGGTGCTGATCCCGGCGGGCTTCCCGATTGGATTAGCGGGGCGTTCGCATCGCTTGCCGCTGTCGCGCTGGCTGGCGATGGGTGTGCGTCGGTTTCCCGATGCGCCGCGCGTGGCGATGACCACCGAGGCTTCCGTGCTGCTGCCGGACGGGCCGCAGGGTGAGGCGTTTTTGACTTATGCCAATTTCGAGGCGATTCGCCGGTATAATCCGTCGGATTTATATGCGCTGTCGGTTGGCACGCTCGGCCATGCGATCATTGTGTGATGGGGG
>JAJZEG010000305.1:0-11520 GCA_021828605.1 Pseudomonadota bacterium
TGACCTGTGCGACCAAGGCGAACATCATGAAATTGACCGAAGGCATGATGAAGCGGGTGTTTGAGCAAGTCGGGCCGCAATATCCAGACCTGGCGCGCGATCATATTATTATCGATAATTGCGCGCATCAACTGGTGATTGCACCGGAACAGTTCGATGTTATTGTCACCTCGAACATGAATGGCGATATTATTTCGGATCTGGCGGCGGGGCTGGTTGGCGGGCTGGGCATCGCGCCGTCGGCGAATTTGGGCGACCATGTGGCGATTTTCGAGGCGGTGCATGGCTCGGCGCCGACGATTGCGGGCAAAGGCTTGGCTAATCCGACGGCGTTGCTCTCGGCGGGTATTATGCTGTTGCGCCATATCGGGGCGTTTGCGGCGGCGGCGCGGATCGAGCAGGCCTTGTTCATCACCCTGGCTGAGGGCGAGAATTTGACCGGCGATTTGTCGCCGCGCGGGCATGGGGTCGGCACCGATAAATTTGTCGGGCAGGTGATTGATAATTTGGGGCGGGCCAGTAATTTGCCGTCGCGCGATTATCGACCGCTGACCCTGACGCCGTGGCCGGATTTGACCGCGCATACCGAGCCGAAAACCCGCGAGCTGCTGGGGGTGGATATATTTATCGAGTCGGATTTGTCGGCGGCGGAATTGGGTGCGTCCTTGACCGAGCTTGCGGCTAGCAGTCAGTTGCGGCTTGATAGTATTTCCAATCGGGGCGTGCAGGTTTGGCCAGCGACCGGCGGGCAGACCTTCCTGGTGGATCATTTTGATTGTCGGTTCATGTTGAACACGCCCGCCGAGGGCAATTCGCCGCAGGGGATTGCCGATTTGGTGAAGGCGATTGGCGGGCGGCATTCCTGGATGCATGTCGAGAAATTGCAGCGTTTTGATGGGAAGGACGCGTTTGAGCGACCGCAGGGTGAGAGTTAATTTCGGGGCAGTTCTGGTTTGTATCCTATTGATTTCCAAGCAGTAAATAATTGATCATAATTATCGGGGCGGTTGTTTGGGGCTGATCGCCGAACGACATGATGGGGGCAGAGCGGGACTCTTTGATCGGGCTTCGGCTTGATCGGGTTTTTGCTCTGTCGCTGATCGGCATCATGCCGGGGCGCAACTCAAAAAAGGAAATAGTCATGTCCGCAACCAGCCATCACACTGCTGCTAAATCGCACGAAGAGACCGCGAAGTCGCATAAAATGGCCGCCGAACATCACGAAAAAGGCGATCATAAATCGGCTCTGGAGCATTCGACCAAGGCGTCCGGCATGTCGGGCACTGCGCATCAGCATACGACCGACGCGCATAAAGCGACCCAGAATACCAAAGGCTGATTGGGTCGGATGTAACGGTCCGGTTCTGTGTAATCGAGCGGCTGAATGGCGGTGTCAGGGCCGCTATTCAGTCGGCTTGGTTTGTCGGATCGGCGCCGATCAGGAGAAGATGCGTTGACGGTTGAAGCGGCGCGCAAATACGGAGCCGATCAGGGAGACCAGGCCGCAAATGAGGGTGCCCCAGGCCATGTCGGTCAGGGTGAGTTGTAAGGTCCAGTGGCGTAATGTGGCGTCGTTGGTCAGGTCATACAGCCCGTAGGTGAACAGGCCGAACGCTGCGCCGTAGAAGAATGCGGTGGTTGCGCGGCCCGTGGCGGCGGCGCGGGGAATAACGAAGACCATCAGGCCCAGCACTTGGAGCAGATAGACCGCGATTGCCGGGCCTGCGCGAAAGTCGGGGATCAGGATGGAGGTGAGGGTCGCCCGATAGACCGCGTTGGTGGTGAGGGTCAGCCAGATTGAATCAATCAGCAGATAGACCGTCAGCATGATGAGGTAGAGCAGGACTGGGCGGCGCATGACGTCTCCTCGGTCGCAAGTGACGTGACTAGAATGTTTCTCACATGCGAGCAATTTCAATCATCTGACTATAATCGGGCGATTTCAGTCAGATAATTATCGCTCTAGGATCGTCGGTTGCATACATGAGCGGCGATAGCAACCCGCTTGCGATTAATCGGGCGGAAAACGGGGTTTTTTAATGACATAAGCGGGGCACTCGCCTGCCGAAATCCGATGAATGTCGAGGGCGCGATAGTCGATTATTTCAGCGCCTCGATTCGATCCCAGATCGATTTTTCGAGATGGACGCTATTAAAGCGCGCGATTTGTTGCAGGCCGGTGGGCGAGGTGACGTTGATTTCGGTGAGATAATCGCCAATCACGTCAATGCCGGTGAACAGCAGGCCACGCTCATGCAAGAGCGGGCCGATGGCGGCGCAGATTTCGCGGTCGCGCGCGGTGAGGGTAGTCGGTTCGGCGCGGCCACCGGCATGCATGTTCGAGCGGACATCGCCCGCCATCGGCACCCGGTTGATCGCGCCCAGCGGTTCGCCATCGATCAGGATGATGCGTTTATCGCCGGCGCGGACCGCCGGTTCGTAGCGTTGGACCATGAGCGGTTCGCGCGAGGCGGTGAGGAACATATCGAGCAGCGAGCCGAGATTTTCATCATCCGGGCGCAGGCGAAACACCCCTGCCCCGCCATTGCCGAATAAGGGTTTGATAATGATGTCGTGATGGGTGGCGCGAAAGGCTGCGATGGCGGCGCGGTCGCGCGCGATCAAGGTGGGCGGCATCAGATGGGGGAATTCGGTGACCAGGAGTTTTTCCGGCGCGTTGCGCACTGAGGCCGGGTTGTTGACCACCAGAGTGTGCGGATGGATTTGTTCGAGCAGATGGGTCGCGGTGATGTAGCCCATATCGAAGGGCGGATCTTGGCGCATCAGTACCACGTCCATACTGGCGAGATCGATGATTTCCGGGGCGTCGAGGGTGAAATGATCGGCTTTGCGCGCGCGCACCGAGACCGGGCGGACGCGGGCGCGCACCACCCCGCAATCGAGCCAGAGATCGCCCACCCCGTAATGCCAGAGATGATGGCCACGGGCCTGGGCTTCGAGCATCAGCGCGAAGGTGGAGTCGCCATCGATATCGATATCGGCCAGCGGGTCCATTTGGACCGCGACGCGTAATTTGGTCATTGCCACCCTCAATACTGCTTGGTCGGATAATAGATCAGATTGTCACGAGGTGCCATTACGTTCCAGGCTGGTACGTTGCAGGCTGGTACGTTGCAGGCTGGCCATGCAGGCGGATAATTGGACCGATGCCGGCATTGGCTGGGCGAGCGAAACCAGTTTGCTGCCCCCTGCCCCGCGATATAGCACGATTTCCAGGCGGCAGAGTTGGGAATCATAGATCCAGACATCGGCGGGGCCGTCATGGCGGCGCAATACCGGGGGGATCAAGGCGGCGCGCAGCACTTTGGAACTTGCGCCGATGAGCTGGGTTGGGGTTTGGGCCTGGCGCTGGGCGGTTTGGGTGGCGGGCAAGGCGGGTGCTGGCGTGGCGCAGCCAGCGAGCAGGCCAGTGAGCAGGATAGCGAGCAGGATCGGTATGGCCAACACGGCGCGCGGATCCCGGCGGGGTGCGCCGGGGCGTTGGTGCGGAGGTCGCGCGGCCATACCGTGGCTGATGCGGCTGGGTGTTAGTCGGTCACCGGGTTGTGGGTGCTTGATTGATCGGTCAGCATTTCGATCCGACCGGTGACTTGACCGCCATCCTCGACTTGCAGGCGGCGGCAGCGCGCGGTGCCGAGCACGCGACCGGTGGCGCGCACGATCAAGGCATGGCGCGCGGTGAGGGTGCCATCGATGGTGCCGGCGATTTCGGCCTCTTCGACTTCGACTTCGCCTTTGAACACGCCACCGGGGGCGATGGAGAGTTCGGTCGCGGTGATCATGGTGGCTTCGACATTGCCTTCGACCACCAGACGTTCGGCGTCTTGTACCAGACCTTGCACGCTAATGCCGCGCCCAACCACCAGGGTTCGGCGATCGGCGGGGTCATGGGCGCCCGAGCGCATGCCGAGCGGCGAGGCGGAGGCGATGGGTGACGCGGAGGGGTTCAACGCAGTATTTGGTTGCGGGGCAAAGGGGGAACGAGCCATCGGACTCTCCTTGTTGGGCGCCTCAGGGGGAACGGGTAGCGAGGCGGGTTGATCGGTGGTGGGTTGGGGATCAACGGGACGGAAGGGCGGGACGGTCAGACCATCATCGATTGGGGATGAAGCGTCCTGAGCGGATCGCAACGTAGTGCCGGCCGGTGTGTTGCTCGGCGGATCGTCACGTTTGAAAAAACCGATCATGTTGCTTCCCCTTTGCTATTCTGAGCCATGCTGACCAGCGGGCGGCATGGTGCGATGGTTGCGCCAATGAGCCGCTCAAAACAACCAGCCGATACGGTCATTATCGGGTCGGGCGATCAGCGGACCGGGAGCAAACCTTGGTGATCCCGATAGAGGTCGGGCTAGCATGCACCAGCGCCCCGAACAACCGGCATGGTGGGAATCATTCCAAACTTTTAGATTTGCGCGCGTCGTGACGCGGTTTGGGTTTGCGAATGCGGGATGGCGATGATAGCAGGCAGGAAAAAAGGAAGTTTTATGACCCAATCACGCTTTGATATTCTGGGCGTCGGCAATGCGATTGTCGATGTTATTGCGCATACCGACGATGCGTTTCTCAATCGACATGATTTGCGCAAGGGCGCGATGACGCTGATCGATGGGGCGCAGGCGCTGGCGCTGTATCGGCAGATGCCGCCGGGGATCGAGTCGGCGGGCGGCTCGGTTGCGAATAGCTGCGCGGTTGCGGCGGGTTTGGGTGCGCGCACGGCGTTTATGGGTAAGGTGGCTGCGGATCCGCTGGGCGCAGCGTTTGCCGGGGCGATGCGCATGATCGGGGTGCATTATCCAGACGGTGCGGGTGCGGAGAGCCGGGAGCCGACGGGACGCTGTTTGATTGTGGTGACGCCGGATGGCCAGCGCACGATGAATACGTGCCTGGGGATTAGTGCGGATTTTGGTGTGGCGGATTTGGATGAGGCGCTGATCGGGCAGTCGGCCTATTTGTATTTGGAAGGGTATTTGTTTGATCCACCGGCAGCGCAGGCGGCGTTTTTACGCGCGGCGACGCTGGCTCGGGCGGCGGGGCGGCAGGTGGCGATTTCGTTGTCGGATCAGTTTTGTGTTGATCGGCATCGGGCGGCGTTTCGGCGATTGATTGCGGAGGCGGCGGATATCGTGTTTGCGAATGAGGCCGAGATTTGCGCGCTTTATCAATGTGATGCGTTTGAAGATGCGGAAAGGCAGGCCGCAGCTTCGGTCAAGCTGGCGGTGTTGACGCGCGGCGAGGCGGGCAGCGTGATCAGGGCGGGGGATGCGCGGCATGTGATTGGGGCGGTATCCACGAAATTGGTGGATACGACCGGCGCGGGCGATGCTTATGCGGCGGGGTTTTTGACCGGACTGGCGAAAAGCGCGGATTTGCAGGCCTGTGGCGCGTTGGCGAGCCGGGCGGCGGGGCTGGCGATCGCGCAGACCGGTGCCCGTCCGGGCGCAAAGGATTTGGCAGGATTGATGTTATAAAGTTTCGATAATCGGTTAATTATTTAGTAAGTTTATGGTGGTTTAAGGGGGGTAGACCGTTATCGGGGTCGTGCGTTAGACGGTCCCGATTCGGACTCGGAACAATTCCGGGAAGCCCCTCATTGCCAGATGTCTCGCCCCGTTTTGTCTCGGCGTTGCGAGCAGGAGACCAGATCGATGACTTTAACACCGGCCAACCGCCTGTCCGCCACCGCAACCCGATTGCTTCGTGATCGGCGGGGCGTGACCGCCATTGAATATGGGCTGATCGCCGCTTTGATCGCGGTGGCGATTATTGGTATTTTGACCGCGATTGGTAATCAGCTCAAGAACACGTTTGATAGCGTCAATAACGCGCTCTGACCGGGGCTTCGGCCGCACGGGGCTTAGAGCAACATCCGATCAGATGGAATCATCTGATCGGATAAAGTTGCTCGCCAATACAACGATATAGAGCATTCTCCGTGAGAAGATGCGAACGGAAAATGCTCTAAGTAGGGCGCGATCAAGCGCGACGCATTGCGATGGTAGACACCCTGCCCGGAGCGTGACTCTGGCGGGGTGTTCGCTTGCGCGCGGCCCAGAAGGCACGGGTCGTCACGGCGACTGAAACGGTGCGGCGGAATGAAATAATGAAAATGAGGGGGCGATAATCAATTGGTAACTTTTGGGTGCCAAGAATGGGGGAGCACCATAAGGTTCCATAGCCATGCTGATAAGGTTGACACTGCTCGCACTTTTAGCCCTCGGACTTGCCGGTTTCGGAACGGTCGCATGGCTGGATATGCATCCGGCCAAAGCAAAGCATGCTGCCATTCGGCCAACCCAACTGCTTGCGGTTGCGCATGCGTTACCAGCCGGTAGCTTGATCCAGCCTACCGATTTGGTGGCGGTGATTGATACCGGCAAAATTCCGCCCGGAGCGGTGATTGATAGCGCGGCGTCGCGTTCTGCTTATACCGGGGCGATGGTGCGCCATGCCCTCGCGCCGGGTGCGTTAATTAGGTCTGGTATTGTTATTCGCCCAGGCGATCACGGTTTTTTGGCGGCGGTGCTCCATCCTGGGATGCGCGCGGTATCGGTTGGCGTGGATGCGGTGTCCGGCACAGCGGGTTTAATCTGGCCGGGAGATCGGGTTGATTTGATTTTGACGCAAACGCTTGATGCACCGGGGATCAACCCGGGTCATCGGGTGGCAGCGGAGACCGTGCTTGCTGATGTGCGGGTGATCGCGATTGATCAGCGCTTGGTGCAGGGTGCCGACGCCAGTGGTAAGACGCCCAGCCCCGCGAGCACAGTCACACTCGAAGTTAGTCCTGAGCAGGCCGAACGGGTGGAGGTGGCGGCCCATTTGGGCCCGTTATCCCTGGTGGTGCGCTCATCCAGCCTGGCGGCACAGCGACATCCGCAGATCCCTGCCCCGATTTATGGGAGCCAGGTTTCGCCGGTGCTCGCGCAACTGGCGACGCATCGTAACCGGAGCGACAAAATCACGATCTATCAGGGTTCCACTCAAGAAATCGAGTTTAGGCCATGATCAATTTAGGGATCTATCTCCGTGCGAGGCATGGTCAGTCGGTGCGCAAACCATGAATGAATTATCGGATCAAGCCTATGGTTCAGCCGAGGAGCTTAAGGCATCAAGTCTGGAGCCGGCCGCGCCGATTGTTGATCGTGAGCCATTTTTGGGCTTTGTCAGTGATCAGGCCTCGCTAACCTGCCTGCGCGCGGTGCTCAGCAATCCAGCCCTTGGCCCGATGCGGGTAAAGTTAAGCTCGTTTGCCGCCACTTTGGCGACGTTGGGCGCAATACGGTCGCCTCGCACGGTGCTGGTTGATATTTCCGGCGAAGAGCAGCCGCTGAGTGCGGTCATGCGGCTTGAGCAAGTGATTGAACCGGGCACGCGCGTGTTAGTTGCCGGGGATGTGCAAAGTGTCGCGTTCTATCGCACCTTGACGCGAAATCTGGGAATTCGTGAATATTTACCAAAACCGTTCGATGCCGCGCAATTGGCGCGCGACTTACTGCCTTGGGTGACCGGCGAGGAGCCTCGCGTCGGGGCGCATCGCGGCGGGTCACTGATCGCGGTGCGTGGCCTATCGGGTGGTGTCGGGGCGTCAACCGTGGCGGCAAATCTGGCTTGGCTGATTGGTGTGGAAACGAGGCGTCACACGGTATTGCTCGATGGCGACTTGCTCGCCGGTTCTGCCGCGCTGGCGGCGAATGTTGCGCCAAGTTCAGGGTTACGCGCCGCCCTTGAGACGCCAGATCGGATCGATCCGCTATTGATCGAGCGATCGGCGCAGGCCGCTTCTGATCGGCTGCATGTTTTGGCTGCCGAGGAACCCTATACCGAGAAATGGAGTTATCATCACGGGGCCGGGGCTGCTTTGGTCGAAGCTCTGCGCCAGCGGTACAATTTCATCATTGCTGACCTGCCGTGCCGGGTATTTGGTTTTGCTGCCGAGCTGTTCGGACTAGCCAATCAAAGCGTTTTTGTCGCTGATCTGTCCGAGCGGGGCGTGAGTGCCATGCAAGCGGTCCTCTCTCATGATCAGGCGCGTAGTGCAGCGGCGCATGTCGCTTTTGTCAGACGGCCAAACCAGCGAATTAGCCGCACCACGATTGGCAACGCTCTGCCCGCAGGCCTCAGTCATGCGGTGATCGATTGGAGCAAACCTGTTCGGATCGCCAGTGATCTGGGGCATTTCGCGAGCACTAAAAAAGGTCCCTATCGCTCAGCCATGCTTGAATTGGTCAAGAATGTTGGCGCTATTTCGGAGGTCAACACCCCATGAATTCCACGGCTCATGTCTTCGGGCGTCGAACTGAGCTTGATGTTGAAGCTGTTGTCGAGCCGCAGGGCGATGTCGGGCGTGTTCAACGCGACACCAATACCAGCCATTTGCGCGCGCTGTGTTTGACCAAAATTGATGCCGCCAGCCTCGCTAATTTGCCGAATGCGCGCATCGAAGCGACCATCGAACAGCTTCTGACCGACCTTGCGACCGAGCATCGGATTCAGCTGAATGCGCGCGAACAGCGGCAACTCGCCATTGAGTTGGTCGATGACATGATCGGGCTGGGGCCGCTGGAATCACTACTGGCTGACGATAGCATCACCGATATTATGGTGAATGGGCCTGATCGGATTTTTGTCGAGCGGCGGGGCAAACTCGAACAGGTCGATATTCGGTTTCGTGATCATGTCCATGCTACAAACATCGCCCAGCGGATCGCTTCCACCGTGGGCAGGCGGGTTGATGAAGCAAGCCCGATGGTCGATGCCCGGCTAAAGGATGGGTCGCGGGTTAATATTGTTTTGCCACCGCTGGCCATCGATGGCCCGTGTATGTCGATTCGAAAATTTGCAAAAAAATCGATTGATTTTCAGCGCCTTGTGCAATTCGGCACGATGACCACGCCGATTGCCCGTTTGCTGGAAATCGCGGCGCGATGCCGGCTGAATGTGGTGATTTCGGGGGGGACCGGCTCGGGTAAAACCACGTTGATGAACGCGATGAGCCGTTTTATTGAAACGCATGAGCGCATTGTCACCGTTGAGGACGCTGCTGAATTGCAGCTTCAGCAGCCGCATGTCGTTCGTCTGGAGACGCGCCCGCAAAATCTGGAAGGACGGGGCGAGATCAATCAACGTGACCTGGTGCGCAATGCGCTGCGGATGCGACCGGACCGCATTATCATCGGCGAAGTTCGCGGTTCGGAAGCGTTCGATATGTTGCAGGCGATGAATACGGGACATGATGGTTCGATGTCGACGATCCATGCCAATAATACCCGCGACGCATTGGCCCGTATTGAGAACATGGTGCAAATGGCCAGCATGGGCATCACCCTACGCGCTATTCGGCAGCAAGTTGTTTCGGCGATTGATTTGTTTGTGCAGGTGGAACGTCAGCGCGATGGGGTGCGTCGTCTTGTTCAAATAACCGAGGTCGCGGGTATTGAAGGTGAGACTGTTCTCCTCAACGATGTGGTAAAAACTGAAATTTTGGGCGAAGATTCAACGGGCAAGCTAACTTTCCGCCATGTAATCGGCACAGGGCGTCCGTATTTTCAAGAGCAATTAAATTATTTTGGCCTGTTAAGAAGCTGGAATACGACGATCGAGGAAGCGCAGAGGGGTGCTCCATGATTTCGTTATTGTTTGCTGGTGGGTTTTTATTGTTGGCGATGTTCGTGGTCGCGTTTAAGCAGACGATTAGCTTTAATCAGCGGCAACTGCGTTACGTTGATCGGGTGGCGCGGATTAGTCTGGAAAGCAGCAGCAGCGTAACCGAGGCGCGCCCGCCAGCGGCGTCGGTTGATGATATTTTGCAATCGCGGGTGGTGCGATGGTTGCTGGGGCTAAAAGCAAGTGGGTTGCCCATTTCGCGGGCGCGGTTGCCGTTGCTGCTCGTGGGTGCCTTGGTTTCTGGGGTCGTGGTCACTGCGGCGCTGCGCCTGTTGATCGGTGGTTCAATCATTATGATCTATCCGGTGGTCGTGTTGATGTTAATTCGCTTTCCGCTCACCTATTTGAGGAAGAAGCGAACCGCTTTATTGCTGGCTCAGTTTCCCGATGCGTTAGCGACAATCGTGCGGTGCATTCGTTCGGGTATTCCGATCCAAGGCGCATTGCGGATTGTCGGGCGTGATTCACAAGAGCCCACGGCAAGTGAGTTCAACGATATCGCCAATCGGCTTGCCATTGGTGTGACCCTCGAAGACGCGTTGCGGGCGATTAGCGAGCGCAATGGTATTGCTGAATACAAATTTTTTGCAGCCGCGCTGGGTTTACAAGCCCGCACCGGTGGCGCGCTGGCACAGACATTGGAGACGCTCGCGACCGTGGTGCATAAACGGATCGCGGCGAAAGCCCGTGCCTATGCGCTTGCCTCGGAAGCGCGCACCAGTGCGTTGATTCTTGGATGTCTGCCGGTATTTACCGGAATCGCGGTTGCGTTGCTGGATCCAAAATATATGGCACCGTTCGTGACCACGATTGCGGGTAAGCATTTGTTTGTGTTTGCAATCGGCCTGCTCAATTTCGGCTTCCTGGTGATGAAAAACATAATTTCGCGGAGCCTGTCATGATAACGATGATTATGCTTGGCTTGGTGTTCGTGGGGGTTATTGCGCTGGCCTTTTTGTTTTATGCGAATTTTGAATTCGATCAGGCGCTGCGCGTCCGTATCGCCCGCGTGTCACAGCCGCAGCGGTCACGGGTGGATGATCGCGCCCATAATATTTTCGTTTCACTGTTCATTTTTATCGGATTTTTCATTGTGCAGAGCGGGATGCTGAGTTTCCGCACGATTGATGAAACCCGTCACACCCTGCGGAGTGCCGGGTTGCGTAGCGACGTTGCATTAGGCCTGTTCGTGGGGATTAAGAGCGTTTCGCTGGTGGGCTTGGTTCTGCTTGGACTGAGTGTTGGTCGATTAATGAATTTTGGGCTGGCTGCAATGATCGGGGTTCCGGCTGTTGGCGGGATGATTGGCCTGTTGCTTCCGGATTTTGTGCTTAAATTTCGGCGCAATCGCTTCCTGAAAAAACTGGAAGCCGGGTTGGCCGAGGCGTTGGACATGATGGTGATTTGCTCGGATGCCGGACTGAGTTTGGAGGCGGGCCTTACCCGTGTGGCGACCGATATCGAGGATACCCATCCGGCGGTTGCCGATGAATTCAAAATCACCAATGGTGAGCTGCGCATGACCGATAATACCAGCGAAGCGTTACTGAATTTGGGCCAGCGGACCGGGCTCGATAGCCTGAAACGGCTGGGCTCGACGTTAGTGCAGACCATTCAGTACGGCACGCCGATAACCCAAGCACTGCGCACGCTCAGCAGCGAATTGCGTGAGGAGCAGCTGACGCGGTTTGAGGAGCGCGCCGCGCGATTGCCGGTGCTGCTCACTGTGCCGATGATTTTGTTTATTTTACCTTGCGTGTTTATTATTGTGGGTGGTCCGGCAGGCCTCACTTTGATGGCGACGATCCATCATCATTAGAGCGTGGCGCGAGTAGG
>JAJZEG010000305.1:11530-12327 GCA_021828605.1 Pseudomonadota bacterium
ATATCGGCGAACAGAGTCGGCGGATTTAGGAATGGGCGCTGATGTCGGGAACTGTTGTCGGTCGGTTTCGGGAAAGCGGAAAGTGAGTTGGTATGAATATTCGCCCTGCGTTGCAGGCTGATGCCGAGGGGATGAGTGAGGTTTTGAATGATATTTTTCAGGCCGGGCTACGCGATGCGGCGGGTGACATCGATTTTGTGATGCGACGCTATATTGAGCATCCCGCGCGCATCCTGTGTTCGGTCGCCGTTGATCAGGATTTACGCATTCGCGGATTTCAATCCTTGAAGCATGGCTGGCGGGGTAATCCTTATGGGGTTGGGGATGGGTGGGGGATTATTGGCACCCATATCCGCCCCGACGCCGCACGGCGGGGGGTTGGGAAAGCGCTATTTTTGGCTTCATTGCAAGCGGCGAGGAGCGCAAAACTGATTGCGATCGATGCAACGATTGGGGAGGATAACGAACCTGCTCTCGCCTATTACGAGGCGTTGGGCTTCAGGGACTATCGGCGGATAACGGATTGCGTTTGCAAAGCCTATCGGCTGGGGTGAGGGTAATCCCCCCTACCAATAAGGGACTTGATAAGTAGAATTTTCTCGGCACATTGCCTGAGGAGATTGGCATGAAAACATCGAGATATAGCGAACCCCAGATTCTTGCGATTTTGCGCCAGGCTGAGGGGGGTGTGCCTGTGGCGGATTTGTGCCGTGAGCATGCAATGAGCACAGCGTCGTTTTACAAATGGCGCTCGAGATATGGCGGGATGGACGCTTCGATGGTGTCGCAGATGAAGG
>JAJZEG010000053.1 GCA_021828605.1 Pseudomonadota bacterium
GCGATGACGATGGCGGACATGAATGTATGAGCGCAGCGGTCGTAGCGCATGGCGATACGGCGCCAGTCCTTGATCCGACCGAACATGTTTTCGATTTTGTGGCGCTGGCGGTAGAGCGTGGCATCGTAGGCGTGCTGGATTTTACGGTTCTTGCGTGGCGGGATGCATGGATTGAT
This sequence comes from Pseudomonadota bacterium, assembly GCA_021828605.1. The sequence continues at coordinate 177 of JAJZEG010000053.1, forward strand.
GCCTTTGTTGACCAGGGCGGCGCGAAACTGGTCGCTGTCGTAGCCCCGGTCACCGAGCAATTCCTTGGCCGGTGGCAGGGCATCAAACATCAGTCTGGCAGCCTTGTGGTCGCTCATCTGCCCTTCCGAGAGCAGCATGACGATCAGACGTCCTTTACCGTCACAAACCGCGTGCAATTTGGAGTTTAGACCCCCTTTGGTGCGCCCGATATGGCGGGGAACACCCTCCGCAGCCTTTCCATCAATGCCATGCATTGAACAAAGATGATCCCGCTGATTACCCGTCGATCATCAACCCGTGGAACTCCATGCGACAGCGGAAAATACGGCTCGATCCGCCGCACTTGGCTCGGCGTCAACCAAAACAAATCGCTCATGGCAGGCTCCTCCCGCCATCTCCAGAATCAGATCCAACCGCGTCGATGCAAGAATTTTAATGGGGCCTAACCGTAGTGTCCTGCTTATCCCTGAAATTCATCCAATGAATTTCAGGGCAGGACACTAGCTTCAAATGGAACTATAGCGATTATGCGCGGAGGGTGCTTGATTCGATCATTGAATTTTATCCCGTTATTGTGGTCTGGTTGCTGCTTTCGACGTTTTTCGCTGATACATTGTTTCGAATGGTCCGGATCAGGCTGCGCAAGTCGGCAAATCAATGCAAGATCATAAAATCCTGGCCTTGCTGATTTCGATGGCGCTGTTCATCACCCCAGGCTTGGTATCGGTGCGGAATACCTGGCCGGGATCGCGCGCTTATGACGATGCAATCACGGTCCAATATGGCACCGATTTGTTTTTCGTTGCGGCCTTATTTTATTTTATGTTCTTCGTTACTATCGTTACGATTAATGATGTGCGTCTTCAAGAAGATCGATCCAGCGCGGCGCGCGACGCAGGAGGGTGATCGCGGTGGGGCGGGTTGGGACGGATTGGCTCGTGGTCTGGACAGGCCGAAACCTGCATCGGGCCCGTGCTTGGCAGGATCACCCTGCAAGATTGCGCCAAAGACATCGAAGATGCCGCATAGGCAATCTGAACCTATCACGCTTTCAACGTGCTGGAGACAATGAAGCCGATGAGCAATCATGATATTTTGCACGGTGGCTGCTTATGCGGTCAAATCCGATACGCGATCTCACCCGGAAGCGTATTCGATGCTGGATGGTGCCATTGTCGGCAGTGCCGACAGATGACGGGGTCTGCCGCTCTTCCATTCTTCAACGTCACGCGGGCAGAATTCAAGATTCTTCAAGGCAACCCCAGACATTATCGCTCCTCCGATCAGGGCTGGCGCGTCTTCTGCGGTGATTGCGGATCACCGGTCTGGTATCAGCCGACCGAACCGGGAGGTCATATCGCCGTCAATACCGGGACTCTCGATCATCCCAACGACGCCTCGGTCCGACCCAGGTTCCACATGTTCGACGTCGAACGGCTTGCCTGGTTTGACGCGAACCCGGCGCTGCCGCGATTTGCCGATAACCAGCTGACCCATCCCGATACCAGAGAGACCTATCATCCTTGATGTCGCGAATTTTGCGCCCGGCCCGGTAATGTCACGCGCCGATGGTTGGCCCGACTCTGCCGGCCCGGCAGCGCATGATCGCGCTTTGGCGGCGGCGTTTTCGGAAATTGGCTGCGCGGTAAGCTGATCAGTCTATTTTAGATGACGCCGCCGCCACGGCTCTCGGGTTTGGCGCTGATTGTCGATGAGTTGGCGTGGGCGCTTGAAGATTGGGGCGCTTGAAGATTGGGGTGTCGCGTTCCACCTGAACAAGGCTGGATTACGTTCGCTCGATAGTTTTGCAGCACGCGGTTGGAGCAAAAGGCGGTTGTCATGAAAAATTCTCTTTCTCGGCGGTCATTTGGGTTGTTGTCGGGCTCGGCTTTGGTGCTGCCGGGGGTTTTGACCTCGGAGGCGGCGGCGCAAGCGACAGCGGGGGGATCGAAGGCGGGGGCGCCGCTTGGGTTGGTGGCGGAGACCCGGACTTTGGAGGTTAATGGCAAAGCGGCGCGGGTGTTTGGGTTGCGCGGGCCTGATGGGCGGCATGGGTTGAGTTTGGCGCCGGGGGAGCGGTTTCGGGTCGCGCTGCATAATCAGACGGGGCATAACCAGGCGGGGGTGCGCACGATTATTCACTGGCATGGCCAGCCCGCACCTTGGCAGCAGGATGGGTTTCCCTGGCCGCAGACCCCTCCCCTCGCCGTGGGTGCGACCCGGCAATTTGATTTCGAGCCGATTGCCGGGACGTTTTGGATGCATTCGCATCAAGGGTTGCAGGAACAACAATTGATGGCGGCGCCGTTGATTATTCATAGTGCGGCGGAATTGCGCGAGGATCGGCAAGAGATTGTGCTGATGCTGCATGATTTCAGTTTCGAGTCACCCGATGCGCTGCTCGCCGGGCTGAACCATCAGCCGGTGGGGCAGATCCATGAGGCGATGCGCATGGCGGAGAATGCGCCGGTGCCCAAGCATGCGCCGAAATATGTCAAATTGAAGAAAAGCGGCAAAATTTCTATGCCGCCGGAGCTTAATGACATTACCTATGATGCGTTTTTGGCGAATGATCGCACGCTTGATGATCCGGCGGTGGTGCGGGTTGATCAGCGCGGCAAAGTCAGGCTGCGGATTATTAATGGCTCGGCATCGAGCCAGTTTTGGATTGATTTGGGTCGGCTGCACGGGCGGGTGGTGGCGGTTGATGGACATGGGGTGCATCCGGTGGCGGGGCGGATATTTCCGATTGCGATTGCGCAACGGTTGGATATTCTGGTTGATCTGCCTACCACTGCGGGGGCGTTTCCGATTATGGCGACGCTGGAGGGCACCACGCGGCGGACCGGGATTATTTTGGCGCAGCAAAACGCCGCGATTGGTCGGGTGAGTCCAACGGCTGCGCACCAAGCGCCGCCGGTGGATAATTCGCTGGAAACCCGGCTGGTGGCGACAGCACCACTCAAACCGCGCCATGCGGATTTGGTGCATAAAATTGCGCTGGCGGGGTCGATGGCGCCGTTTCGATGGTCGTTGGATAAGCAATATTGGCCCTCGATTACGCCATTGATGCTGAAAAAAGGGCAGCGGGTGGAAATTGAGCTGATTAATCATTCGATGATGGCGCATCCGATGCATTTGCACGGGCATAGTTTTCAGGTGATTGAGGTTGACGGGCAGAAAATTAACGGGGCGATGCGTGACACGGTGTTAGTGCCGGGCAAAAAAGGCGCGCAAGTGCGGATTGCGTTTGATGCGGATAATCCGGGGCGATGGGCGTTTCACTGCCATAATTTATATCATATGGCGGCGGGGATGATGACGGAATTTCGGTATCATGGGATTCCGGTTTGAGGGTGGGATGGTGCCGCGCTTGCTTTATGTGATTGCCATTGTCTCGTTAGTGGCGGCGCTGGTGAGTGCGCTGGTGATTGTGCTTGATTTGCGGCGGCATCCGCAAAAAATGGCGGTGATGAACGCGGTTTGGCCGGTGACGGCGCTGTATTTCGGGCCGCTGGCGGTTTGGGCCTATTGGGTGATGGGGCGACAGGTTGGGCAAGGTTCGCGCGAGAAGCCGTTTTGGATGAGTATTTTTGTTGGCGCGACCCATTGCGGCGCGGGCTGTACTTTGGGCGATATTATTGCCGAGTTCTTGATTTTTTTCACCGGTTTGGACATTGCGGGATCGCGGTTCGGGACCGAGTTGGTCGGTGATTATTGTTTGGCTTTCGCGCTTGGGATCGCGTTTCAGTATTTTGCGATTATGCCGATGCGCAAGATTAGTCCGGGTCAGGGGTTGATGGCCGCGTTGAAGGCGGATGCGGCGTCGCTGACGAGTTTCGAGATTGGGTTATTCGCCTGGATGGCGTTGATGCGGTTTGTGCTGTTTCATCCGGCGTTGCAGCCGAATGATCCGGTATTCTGGTTCATGATGCAAATTGGCATGATTGTTGGGTTTGCCACGACCTTGCCGGTGAATTGGTGGTTGGTGCGTGTGGGGATTAAGGAGGCGATGTGAGGGGTTGGGTGTGTCTGAATTGAGATGTAGGGCGGCGGGGATGATGACCGCGTTTCGTTATCATGGGATTGCGGTTTGAGGGTGGGTTGCGCGAGCAAGGGCCTGAGGGGCGCGTAATTAGGTATGGGTTGCTGGGGCGGTGGCGTGATGGGGGCCGTTATGGGGCATTACCAGAGTGGGATCGAGCCGGTGCAGCACCAGCAAGACCAGCAGCAGAATGATGAGGGCAGCGAAAATGCCGCCGAACAAGCGGATCGCCAGAACGATGAGGGCAATGGCAATCACCACGAGAAGAACCGTCTGGATCGGTTCGGGGATGTGCGCCAGGACCATCGCGCGGACGAGAGCTTGGTCGATAAAGGCGATTAACTGCATCACCAACCCGGCCAATTCGTAGATGATTGAGAGGATGACGTTGATCGCGTGTTTCATGGCTTGATTCCTATTCCGTTACGAGCCGTATAGACACTTTACGAGGCAACTGATCATTGCTGGCAGCTAAACTTATGGCCAGAAAACCAGGGTGCCGGAGATTACGAGGGAATGAGAGGTGGTAATCCCCCCTGAGATTAAGGGACTTGATAAGTAGAATTTTCTCGGAACATTGTCTGAGGCGATTGGCATGAAAACATTGAGATAGAGCGAGCCCCAGATCCTTGCGATTGTGCGCCAAGCCGGGGGAGCGTTCCGTCACGCAGCTATGTCGAAAATAGCGCATGAACAACGCGACAGGGGCGCTACCCGACGGCAACTCCTTGTTGGCCGATCTTCACGCGGCCTTTGAAGCCGATGGCTTATTGTCACGGCGAGCATCAATCAACACCACATCCTTATTCCCTTCCAAACCTAACTCTTTAAGGATGCCTTTCACCCGCGCGAGTTCGGACGCGGTAAAGTAGATAATCGCCTTAATAGCGTTCTTCGCATCACTGGCCGCTTGATAAATCTCTACTTGCTTGGCAAGGTTTTTCTTGAGTTTTGTATTTTTGGCAAGCTTCATTTCCACTAACGTTTTATCTTGGCCTCTGCTGATCTTGAAATCAACAGGTCCCCGGCCATCGTTGGCCTCGGCGCTAGCGTCTGATGGTGTACCGAACCACACCAGGCGAAAAAGGACATGAAGATCTTGCTCACGCTCGATTTGCCTGCCGTTTTTGTCGTAGAAAAACCGGTGGCCACCCTTGTTCTCAATTACATCCTTGAGGTACGCGAGACGAGCGTGAGCTTCTTCGTAGGTTGTCTTGCCGACCTTATAGAATTTTGTGTTCGCCAGCAGAGCGGATTGGAGCTCTCCCAACTGCTCGATGAACAAATACTCGGTCGCAAGCACTCGCTCCTGGCTCATATCCTTCGCTTGGTCGCCCCACATCTCTTTTAATTTGATATAATAATCAACGATCTGCGGAAATTTTTGCATTGTTACGATAACAGCCGCCGAGCGTTCTTTCTTTGTGGGTTCCCTCTCTCTGGTATGCGTCCGTCGGACTTTAAGATCAGGAGTGTCCACTTTTGTCCGGCGACGTAGCTCTAATTCGAAATAATCGAAAACTGCCGTTCTGAGTTGGACATCAGGTATGGCTTCGGGGATATCTTCGAACCCGAAGATTAAATCGTTACGATTAATCCAGTTCTCGTCACGAGTCAGCATGTCTTTTGGGGTGAGAATTACATAGTCGCCATTGACCCATGGCAACTTGTAGCGCTCACGAGACCAACACTGCGTATGGTAATTAAATTTGGCGCGGTTTATCGATACTTCCCGCACCGCATGCGTTGGCAAATATTTTGCAGCAAACTCTTCAGTATAGATGCACAAAAAGTCTTGGATCAAATTCGTGGTGAAGTCGCTGATGTTATCACGGCCCACCCCGTCCGACACCAAGCAAACTTTCTCAAGGTGGCTGCTCTCGGTGATTTTTTCTACGCCGAAATCAGAAAAGATGACGTGCAGATTGGCGTGCAAATTTCTGGCGAAATCGATACCGAGACCTGCTCCGCCATTGCCTCTTTCCGAAAATCCCAGCCAATTCTGTTTTACCTCGGGAAAGCAGTACCAGTTTCGTAATTGACCCTCACTCACATGTCCGTTGGCGGCACGGTCACGCAAAAAAACCAAATATTTAATAATCTGCTCATGTAGGGCCATGTACTCTGCCTTTTCGCTGTGGAAAAGCAGGAACGGGTCGATAAACAAGGGCAAGTCGTTGACTACGGATATGTTCACCGCGCCGTAGCTTTCGAATGCCGCCGTATCTATGCCTAAGTAATCATTGAGAAATGTCGCCATGTTACCCTTGTAAAATATAATTTATAATAAGTTAACGATATCAAAATAATTTGGTATTGCCTAGATCTGGCCAAAAAAATGTTTGGTGATGATCAATCCTCGAATAACTCCATCCGATGTTGGTATTAGGGGGGCTAGGTGTCCGCACGGACAAATGACCGCCATGAGCGCGAATTTTCCCGCTGAGGCCGTGTGCAAACGTGCGCTTGGCCCGATGCTCCAACCCTGTCCGTGATCGCGGTTCCTGCCGTTCCAAGATCATGGAGAGAGAGGCTGCTGCCGCCGGGGTTGGGAGGCGAAAATATCGTTACGGCTCTGGTTGGGCTTGTTGATAGATTGCATCGTTATGCTGATGGCATTAACATAACTGCTCGTTATAACGATTTAAAACAGGCGGGAGGTTTATTGTGGTTCGTCGACTTGGCGCGGAGTTTCTTGGCACTTTTTGGTTGGTGTTTGGCGGTTGCGGCAGTGCGGTTCTGGCGGCGGCTTTTCCGCATCTTGGGATTGGTTTTGCCGGGGTTTCGCTGGCATTTGGCCTGACCGTGGTCACCGGGATTTATGCCGTTGGTTATATTTCGGGGGGTCATTTCAACCCCGCCGTCACGATTGGGTTGTGGGCCGGTGGGCGGTTCGCTGCGAAGGATATTCCGGCTTATGTGGTCACTCAGGTGATTGCGGCGATTGTTGCGGCGATGGTTTTGTATTTGATCGCGAGTGGCAAGCCGGGTTTTGTCGCGGGCGGGTTTGCATCGAACGGCTATGGGGCGCTCAGCCCGGATCATTTTTCGCTGGTTTCGTGCCTTGTCGGTGAAGTTGTTTGCACGTTCTTTTTTGTCACGGTGATTTTGGGTGCGACATCGGCGCGGGCGCCGGTCGGATTTGCCGGGCTTGCCATCGGCTTGACCCTGACATTGATCCATCTGGTGATGATCCCGGTTGATAATACCTCGGTTAATCCCGCGCGCAGCACCGGGCCCGCTTTGATTGCCGGTACGGCACAAATTGATCAGCTCTGGGTGTTCTGGGTGGCACCGATTGCCGGGGCATTGATTGCCGGGCTGGTCTATCGGTGGCTGAGCCGCGACGCAGCGGTGCCCGCCGCGATGGCGACGGCGGAGTTGGTGGCCGGTTAGTTTTCGCTCACTTTTTAGTGCGAGGCTGAGCAACGCCTGTTATTGCCGCGCATTGCGCGGCAATTCCAAACGATGAGCCTCTGGTCGATAAAGATCCACAGGGTTTGCGTTGCTCTGTGGATCTTTTTTTTGTGATAGCGACGATGCTGGGAGAACCAGGATTGGAAGGTCGTCGCGACCATCATTTCGAGCGGCGAGACATCGCGCGTTTGCTCAATCGAGGCCGGTGCAGAAAAAATGAGGGTTTTCGTAGTTGGGTTTGCCGTAGAGGAGGGGTGCGGAATCGGCGGTGCGGACATGGCCGCCGGCGGCTTCGAGCAGGGCTTGGGGGGCGGCGGTGTCCCACTCCATGGTGCGGCCTAGGCGCGGGTAGAAATCGGCTTCGCCTTCGGCGATGCGGCAGAATTTGAGGGCCGAGCCGATATTGGTGAGATGGGCGACTTTGTAGCGAGCGAGGCAGGCTTCGAGCGCGGGGTCGCCCGCGTAGTGGCGCGAGGCGAAGACGGTCATGCCTGCTGCGGGGGTTTTGCGGGCTTGGATTGGGGTGCGGGTGGTGCCCTGTTGGCGAAAGGCGCCTTGGCCGACAATGCCGCCATAGATAACGCCTTGCGCTGGAGCGCCGACGGCGCCGAGGATGGCGCGCTGGTCGATGATCAGGCCGATATTGACCACGAACTCATCGCGCCCGGCGGCGAATTCGCGGGTGCCGTCCAGCGGGTCGACTAGCCAGAAGCAGCGACCGGGTTCGGTTTGGCGTCCGGCGGCGACTTCTTCCTCGGCGATGACGGGAATATCGGGGGTGAGAGCGCGCAAGCCCGCAGCGATGATGCGCTCGGCGCGCATGTCGGCGATGGTCACGGGAGATTGATCGGATTTATGGTCGACCGCGAAGCCTTGGGCGCGCACGGCGAGAATTTCCTCGGCGGCGGCTGCAACCAAGCGAACGGCATGGTCAAGAAGATGCGGTAGATCAGGGGTATGGTGCATTGCGGGGTAATACAGGCTGGTGGGGTAAAGGCCAAGCCGGGGCTCGCTGCGGTGGGATTTATGGTGCGGTGCAGTATTTTACAGCGGCGCAAAAAGCGGGATAGGAGTGGGTGAGAACAATGATCGGGGACATGTTTCATGATTGATATCGCCTTTGCCAAACCGAGCCTCCCGCAATCGGGCGCGGTGGCGCTGTTGTTGGCGTCTGACCAAAAATTGAGCGGTTTGGCGGAGACGCTGGATCAGGCGCTGGGGGGCGGGTTGAGCCGGGCGCTGGCGGTTGCTGAATTTACCGGCAAGTTTGAGCAGACGGCGGTGCTGTTGGCACCGGGCGCGGGGCTGGATCGGGTGGTGGTGGTGGGGCTTGGCGAGCCGGATAAGCTGACTTTGCATCGCGCAGAGCGCGCGGGTGCTGTCGCGGCGGCGGCGCTGGCGCGTGATGAGCAGGCCACCGTGATTGCCGAGACGTTAGGGGCGGCGCAGTTGGCGCATGTCGGGCTGGGCGCGCGGCTGCGCAGCTATCGGTTTGAGCAGTATCATACAAGCAAAAAGCCGGACCAAAAGTTGAAATTGCGGCAGGTGACTTTGTTGACGGCGGATTTGGCGCGGGCACGCTCGGCTTTTGCGCCGCTGGCGGCGATTGCGGCGGGGGTGGAGCGGACTCGCGATTTGGTGAGTGAGCCTGCGAATATTTTGACGCCGGTGGAATTTGCCGATCGGGCGGAGACGCTGGAGGCGTTGGGCGTGAAGATTGAGATTTTTGATCGTCACGACATGGAAAAACTGGGTTTCGGGGCTTTGCTGGGTGTGGCGCAAGGTAGCGCCAATGAGCCGCGCATGGTGGTGATGCAGTGGCTGGGTGCGTCGCGCAACGAGGGGCCGAGCAAGGGCAAGAAGGCGAGTAAGGTCAAGGCGCATGATCCGCTGGTATTTATTGGCAAGGGGGTCACGTTTGATACGGGCGGGATTTCGATTAAGCCCGCTGGCGGCATGGAAGATATGAAATGGGACATGGCCGGGGCGGGTACGGTTGTCGGGTTGATGGCGGCGCTTGCCGGGCGGCAGGCGCGGGTTGATGCGGTGGGGTTGATCGGGCTGGTGGAGAATATGCCGTCGGGCACAGCGCAGCGGCCTGGCGATGTGGTGACCTCCTATTCGGGGCAGACGATTGAGGTGTTGAACACCGATGCCGAGGGGCGGTTGGTGCTGGCGGATGTGCTGGCTTATGCGCAAAAGCGGTTTGCTCCGCGCTTGATGGTTGATTTGGCGACACTGACCGGGGCGATTGTGATTGCGCTGGGTCACGAAAATGCGGGCTTGTTCTGCAATGATGATGAGCTGGCCGAGCAGTTGGTGTCGGCGGGTGGGGCGACCGGCGAGGAGGTTTGGCCGATGCCGCTCAGTGCGGCTTATGACAAGCTGCTGGAGAGCGACATTGCCGATATGAAAAATATCAGCGGGGCGCGGGGGGCCGGTGCGGTGACCGCGGCGCAGTTTTTGCAGCGGTTTGTTGATACGAAATCGGGGCCGATGCCGTGGGCGCATTTGGATATTGCCGGGATGGCCTGGGCGGGTAAGGCGAGCGGGGTTACCCCAAAAGGGGCGACGGCGTTCGGGGTGCGGCTGTTGGATCGGCTGGTGTCGGACCATTACGAGCACTGACCTTGGTTGAGGTGTCGGTGCCCCCGCTTAGCGTTCCAACGCGAGCGGTGCCGGATTACGCGGGCTGGGTTGCGGTGGGGCGGGGCTATACCCGGCGGCTACGGGTCGCAGGGGTGGCGGTGGCGACCCCTGCCCCGCCGCTGGCGGTTGCTGATCCGGCGTTGGTCGGGCGGTCCTTGGTGGAATTGCATTGCGGCGCGCTTGATCAGCCCGGTTTTGATCTGGCGATCACCGGGCCGCTTGCGGTGACGCTGAGCCGGTTCGGGATGGTTTGGCAGGAGGGGCATCTGCTGACCAGCGCAGAAATTTTGCCCGATTATGTGATGCCGCAACTGCACGCCGCACCGGCGCATTTTTTCACCGGGCCGCGCGCGCTGCCCTGCCGCGCGGAGCATCGGCCTGGCTTCGTGTTCAGCGGCTGGGGGATGCATGTTTTCGGGCATTTTTTGATCGAGACCTTGCCGCGCCTGCTGCTCGCGCGCGCTTTGCCGCACTGGTTAGACGGGGCGTTGCCGGTGTTGGATCGGGCGATGCCGGATTGGTTGCAGGTGATTTTGCGCGAGCAGTTTGGGATTGGCGAGAGCAATGCGATCTGGTTCGATTCCAGGATCGAGCAGCTTGATCTGGCGCGCGCCTGGTTGATCCCTAATTTGCTGCGTCCAGGCGGGTTTCATCCGCTGGCGGCGGGATTGTTAGAGGCGTTTGGGCAAGGATTGGCGGGGCCTGCGCAGCAAGGCGGGGCGCGGTTGTTCATTGCGCGCGGCGATTATCACAACCCGCATTCGGCGCAGCGTTGTCTGGAGAACGAGGCGGCGCTGGCGGCGATGGCTGAGGCTGAGTTTGGTTGCACCGTGGTTTATCCACAGGATTTGTCGTTTACTGAGCAGGTCGCGTGTTTTAGCCGGGCCGAATTGGTGTTGGGGCAAGCGGGGTCGGCGCCGCATTTGGCGCTGTTTGCGCCGAAGGGAGCGCGGGTTGGGGTGTTGCGGTTCATGGCGCCGGATCAGTCATTTATTGCGGCGTTGCGCGGGCAGAAAATCGGCTATTTGACCGAAGGGATCAGTGAGACGGCGCCGGGGCAGTTTCGGATTGATCCTGAAAAATTCAGGATGTTTGGCGCGGCGATGCTGGCGATCGATTAACCGAAACGTGGCATGCGGAAGGGCAGCATGGCGCGGATGATCGGCTGGCGCAGGCGATCGAGATCGAGGGTTTCGTGGATACAGGGGCCCGATTGGCCATCGAGGCGGTTTTGGATCATCGCGCGGGCGTAAAAGGGGGCGTCTTCGAGGCGTTGGCGCTCGGTGGGGTGGCTGCCGGGATCGGCGCGGATTTGGCGGGGTAGGCGCCAGACGGTGCGTTCAAGCGGTGCGAGCGGCGGCGGTGCAAAATGGGTGACGCCGCCGGTATTGGCGAAGCGGAGCGCGAGCGCGTGGCTGCTGGCGTCGCGGCGATTGGCATCGTAGCAAATTATCGCGCCGGTTGGGGTGGTCATGCGCGACCAGTGCCAGGTGCGAAAGGCGCTGGCGATGGGTTCGGCGCCGTGATTATGGTCGAGATAGGCAGGACCGGACCAGCGCAGAGCCGGGTGCTCGAAGGCGATCTCGATGCGCGCGCAGGGGGCGATGGGCGACCAGATATGACGGCCTTCGGCGTCGAGCGGGTACGATTGGGTCTCAAGGGATGAGGGTGTTAGGCGGAGCGTGCCGCGCAGGCGGTGCGGGATCGGGGCGGTGACCTCGTTGATCGAGGCGTCGAGGGCCGAGCCGGTCCAATGCAGGGAACTGGGGCCGATTTGCAGGTGGGTGGCACAGCGGGTGACGCGGCGGCGTTCGGTCATCGCCCAGCGACTGGCGCGCGGGCGGTAGAGTGCGAGGTTGATGGCGCAGAATTGCTCGGCGATGCCGCGATTGCGGGTGATGGCGCGGTGATAATAGGGCGAGAAGACCGAGCCGATGAAGGCGATCAACGTGAGGGCCTGGCTGCCATCATCGCTGATCGCGTCGAGATACCACCAGGCATAGCCGCCATCGGGGACG
>JAJZEG010000027.1 GCA_021828605.1 Pseudomonadota bacterium
TTGATGAAATCGGTCGCGGCACCGGCACCCGCGACGGGTTGGCGATTGCGCAGGCGGTGTTGGAGGCGTTGCACGCGACGATCCGATGCCGGGTCATTTTTGCAACGCATTTCCATGATTTAGTGCCGTTGGTGGAGGCGCTGCCGCGCGCGGCGCTGGCCAGCATGCGGGTCAAGGAATGGCGCGGCGCGGTGGTGTTTATGCATGAGGTGATTGAAGGGGCGGCGGGACGCAGCTGGGGTGTGCATGTGGCGAAACTGGCCGGGGTGCCAAGCGGGGTGGTGAAGCGCGCAGCGTCGTTGCTGCGGGCGGCGGAGCGCGGTGAGGCGGCTTTGCCGCTCTTTGCTGGGCTGACGGCGGTCCCACGGCATCGGGATGTGCAGGTTGAGGAGGGGAATCCGGGGTCGGACATTTTGGCTGATTTGCGCGATATTGACCCGGATCGGCTGAGCCCGCGCGCGGCGTTGGAGCTTATTTATGCGTTGCGACGAAAGTTTCTTGGCGATCCGCGCGCAGACGCGGTAGAGGAATAAAATATGGAGTCGATTTAGGTTTGAACACAGGTTTGGGTCGGTTTTGAGCACAGGGTTGGAACAGGGGTCGCTGGGCCCGCAGGATGGGTTGGCGGGGGACCGGTTGGCGCGTCCGCAGATTGCTGCCGCCTTGGCGCAGATGTTGGGCGAGGGGGTGCCGACGCGCGAGGTCGCGATTGAGGCGTTCCGACGCCAGCTGATGCGATTACAGAGCCATACCAGGCAACGATTCGACGCGGGCGGTTTGGGCGGGCTGGCGGCGGCGCGGCTGCATTCGGGGTTGATGGATGAGTTTTTGACCGGGCTCTGTGGCTATACCGCGTTGGTGCATGCTCTGGCGGGCGGCGATCAGATCGCGATGGCGGCGACCGGCGGCTATGGGCGGGCGACATTGGCGCCGTTTTCGGATATTGATTTGTTGTTTTTGACCGAACATGAACCCTCGGCTGCGGTGCGCGCGAGCGTGGAGTTCATGCTGTATTTCCTGTGGGATTTGGGGCTGAAGGTCGGGCATGCGACGCGCTCGACCGCCGATTGCCTGGCGGAAGCGCGGGCCGATGCGACGGTGCGGACCTCACTGCTCGATGCGCGCTGCCTGGCCGGGGATCGCAGCCTGTTCGCGCATTTTCAGGCGGCGTTTCGGGCCGATTGCGCGGCGGAAAGCCCTGCGGGCTATATTGCCGCCAAGCAGAGTGAGCGGGCGCTGCGCCATGCGCGGTTTGGCGATTCGCCGTTCATGGTTGAGCCGAATATCAAAGAAGGGCGCGGCGGGCTGCGCGATTTGCAGACGCTGTATTGGCTATCGCGCTATGTGTTTGGCACGTTCGCGATGACCGAACTGGTTGGGCCGAGTGCGCCAGGCGGTGGGATTTTGACCGATGCCGAGGCGCGGGCCTGCAAACGGGCCTGGGATTATTTATGGACCGTGCGGTTTCATTTGCATTACGTGGCGGGGCGGGCTGAGGAGCGGCTGACCTTTGATTTGCAGCCGGTGATTGGCGCGCGGATGGGCTATACGCGGCATGGTCGGCAGGATGGCGTCGAGCGGTTCATGCGGCATTATTTTTTGGTGGTGCGCGAGGTGGCGCGGGTGACCGCCGTGCTGGAGCCCGCTTTGGTGCGTGAGGCGCTGGGCCCACCGGCTCTGGCGGCGGCGACCGATGCGGTGTTGGCCGATGCGGGATTTGTGTTGGCGGATGGTCAGATTCTATTCGCACCGGGGCGCGATCCGTCGAGCGAGCCGTTGCAATTATTTCGGATTTTGCTGATGGCGCGCGATCGCGCGTTGGTTTTGCATCCGCTGGCGCTCCGCGCGATGATCCGGGGGGCGCGCCAGATTGGCGAATTGCGGCATGATCCGAAGGCGGCGACCTTGTTTCTGGATTTGCTGTGCGGGGCGGCGACTCCCACGATGAACGGGGCACGCTGGCTGACGATTTTGAATGAGACCAGCGCGATGGGGCGGTTTTTGCCCGATTGGCGGCGCATTGTCGGGCAGATGCAGTTTGATAGTTATCATGTGTTTACCGTCGATGTGCATACGATCCAGGCGATTAATGTGCTGAACGCGATTGAGCGGGGGGATTTGGCCGAGATTGCGCCGGTCGCGAGTGGGCTCGCCAAGCATTTGCAGTCGCGCCGGGCGCTGTATGTCGCGATGTTATTGCATGACATCGCTAAGGGACGGGGTGGCGATCATTCGGAATTGGGGGCGGAGCTTGCTTCGAGCATTTGTCCGGCTTTGGGGCTGAGCCCGGAAGAGACCGAGATGGTGTCCTGGTTGGTGCTGCATCATTTGCTGCTCAGCCAAACCGCTTTTTCGCGCGATATCGATGATCCGAAGACGATTTTGGATGTGGCGGATCTGGTACAGTCGCCGGAACGGCTGCGGTTATTGTTGATTATGACGGTGGCGGATATTCGCGCGGTATCGCCCAAAGTGTGGAATGGCTGGAAAGCGACGTTGCTGCGCGAGATTTATGCGCGGGTGAGCGAGGTGCTCGAAGGCGGGTTGGCGACCACCGAGCGCGATGCGCGGATTGCCCGGGTGAAGGATGTGGTCGCGGAGTTGCTCGCTGAATGGAGCGAGGCGGATCGCAGTTATTTTCTGGATTTGTTTTATCCGGGCTATTGGTTGGGGTTTGATCCGGAAAGCATTGGGCGGCATGCGCGGCTGATCCGCGATGCGCGGGCGCGCGAGATGCCGCTGGTGGTGGCGGCGGAGCCCTCGCCGGCGCGCGGGGTGACCGAGGTGACGGTTTATACCGCCGATCATTCGGGCTTGTTCAGCCGGATTGCCGGGGCGCTGGCTTTGGCGGGCGCC
>JAJZEG010000203.1 GCA_021828605.1 Pseudomonadota bacterium
AGGCGCGCAGGCGCTGAGCGACCTGGTGGCCGCTGGTTTGCGCCAGCAATTCACCGTCCCGATGATGCTAGGCGGTCAACATTTCGCCATTGCCATCGGCTATAGCGTGCCGCCGGACCCGGTCGGCGTCGCGCGGATGATGCGCGACACCGCGATCGCCATCTGGCCTTTATTGCACGGGCGGGTTCGCGAACTCAAAATCGAGCATGCGCAATATCAGCTCCGCCGCGCCAATCTGGCGTTACGCGCCTCGGTCGCCTGTGCCCAGACTCTCTCCCACGCCGCCAGCGAGGCCGCGTTGATCCAGTCGATTTGCAAAATACTGGTCGATTCCGGCCAATATCGGATCGCCTCGATCTGCTTCGCCGAACCAGGCCCCACCCGCCAACTCCGCATCGCCGCCTCGGCAGGCATCAGCGCGGAGACACACCAATCAATCGAAATAAGCTGGCGTGACGATCCTTCCGGCCACGGACCGACCGGCGTCGCGGTCCGGGAAAATCGGGTGGTGATCCTCGCCAACATCACCGAAGCACCCAGCTACGCCCCCTGGCGACCGATCGCGCTGGAACATGGGTATGATATCTGTGTTGCCTTGCCATTGACCGATCAAACCGGCGCTGCCTTCGGCGCCCTGAACGTCTTCGGCAACGCTGAGCACGGCTCGATCGACCGCCAGGAACTCGCCCTCCTCGCCGAGCTTGCCTCGAATCTCGCCGCCGGGATCGGCATGCGCCGCGAACGCGCCCGCGCCGCGCTCGCGGTGATGCGCGAACAAATTGATCGGGATCGCGCCGAGTCCGCCCGCCGGGCCAGCGAGCAACGGCTGGCCCAGCTGCTCGATGCGAGCCCAACCATCCTTTTCGCGCTGGAACCCGAACATAATGCTGCGGAACCGCACAGTTTCCGGGTCGTTGAGATGAGTTCGAATCTCCAGCGTCTGTTTGGCTACAGCCCCGAGCAGGCGATGGTCCCGGGCTGGTGGCGGCGCCATATCCATCCCGCCGATTATACCGAGACCTATCAGCAGCTGCACCGTCTGGCCCATGAAAGCCCCTTGGTGCTTCGCTACCGCTTCGCCCGCGCTGATGGCCATTATCGCTGGGTGCGCGATGAATTATCCCTCATTGCCGACCCCACTGGCAAACCCTTGCGCATCCTCGGGGCCTGGGCCGATATCACCGAGAAGCAAATCGCCGATATCGAAATCAACCGGCTCGCTTTTCAGGACACGCTAACCGGCCTCGCGAATGATCATCGCTGGCATACCATGCTGAGCGAGGCGTTCGGCCCGCAGGATGATAACCAAACCAAAAACGGTGTCTTTCTGCTCGAACTCGAAGGATTATCCCAAATCAGCGAGGTCTGGGGGCAACCCGTGGTCGATGCGGTGGTCAAGGAATGCGCCCGGCGGCTGCGCGCGGGCCTGCGCGCGAGCGATGGTTTGGCGCGGCTGACGCCCAACCGGTTCGGCGTGTTGCTCACCGGTCTCTCCACGCTCAAAACCGGGCGCGCCACAGCGCAACTCCGCTTGCGTGAAATTGCGCGCAAACTCGCCCGCCGCATCGCCAGCCCGATCCGCGTCGGCGAACGGACCTGCCACGTCACTGCAATCATCGGCATCGCCGCGCCCCCGGATGATGCACCCTCAATCGAGGCAATGATGCAATCAGCAGACATCGCCTTGAACGCCGCCCGCGCGCAGCGCGACACCGCGCACACCGTGGGCGCCATCGCCCAGTTCAGCCCGCCCATGCAACAAGCGGTCACCGCCCGCCACAGCATCGAATCCGAATTACGCGCAGCCCTGAACGATGAGCGGTTCGAGCTTTGGTTGCAATCACAAGTGGACAATGCGGGTCGCGTGGTCGGGGCCGAAGCCCTGCTGCGCCTGCGCGGCACGGATGGCGGCCTGATTCCGCCCGGCCAGTTCATCCCGATCGCCGAGGCCACCGGGTTGATCAGTCGGCTCGGCGCTCTGGTACACGCCCAAGCCTGCGCCATACTCGCCACCACGCCCGAAGCAATCCTGCCCCGCCTCTCGATCAATGTCAGCCCGCGCGAGCTGCACCGCGCCGATTTCGTCCGCCGCCTGTGTCATCAAACCCGCGATTCCGGGATCGCACCGCACCGGTTGATCCTGGAAATCACCGAAAGCACCCTGATCGAGCGGCCAGAGGCGGTCGTGCTCAAGCTCAATGCCCTGCGCGCCTTCGGCTTTAACCTCTCCATCGATGATTTCGGCACCGGCTATTCGAGCCTCGCTTATTTGCGCAGTTTGCCCATTCAGGAAATCAAGCTCGACCGCAGCTTCATCGCCGACCTGCCGCACCAGCCGCGCAGCGTCGGCCTGGTCAAAGCCATGCTGACCATGGCGCGGCGCATCGGCTTCGGCGTGGTCGCCGAGGGCGTCGAAACCGAAGCCCAAGCCGCGTTCCTCCGCAAATCAGGCTGCCCCATTTTACAAGGCTATCTTTTCGCCCGCCCGATCCCGGCGACTGACTGGCTGACACAACCCGCCCTGCGAGAGCCAATCATCCCCGTGACGTGACGCCTTGACGAAACCCCCCGCCGGGCGGACACTCACCAATAAAGTGGGAGAAAAATCATGAATGTCACAACACGCGCGACCCCGCCTGCCGGGATCGATGCCACCGAATGGAAAATCCGCTGCGATCTGGCAGCGTTATACCGTTTGGTCGCGCATTTCCGCATGACCGACTTCATCTACACCCATATCAGCGCGCGCCTGCCCGGGCCGGATCACCACTTCCTGATCAATGATTACGGGGTGATGTTCCACGAAATGCGCGCCAGCGACCTGGTCAAAATCGATCTCGA
>JAJZEG010000247.1 GCA_021828605.1 Pseudomonadota bacterium
GAGAAAGCGTTCCCCGCACACGCGGGGATGAACCGACTTTAGCAAGCAGTATCAGCATTGCGGCGAGGCGTTCCCCGCACACGCGGGGATGAACCTGCGAACTGGCTGAACGTGTCAGAGACGGCGATGGCGTTCCCCGCACACGCGGGGATGAACCACCGCGCCGAACTGATGGACAGCGGCACCGATGCGCGTTCCCCGCACAAGCGGGGATGAACCGGCCTTATTTTGAGGGCTCGGCTCTTCGCGGGGTCAGGGTTCTCCTTGTCGCGCTTCGTAACCCGTTTCAGATCGTCAGCGCTTGTTCGAGTATGTTGAGGCCTTCGGTGAGGGTTTCGGGTTGGATGGTCAGGGGGCAGAGCAGGCGGATGCTGTTGGCGTTGACGCCGCAGGAGAGCAGGATCAGACCGTGATTGCGGGCTTTGGTGAGGATGGCGCGGGTGGTTTCCGGGTCGGGGTCGGGGGTGCCGCGTTGTTTGACGATATCGAAAGCGATCATGGCGCCGGGGCCGCGGATGGCGTTGATCGGGACGCTGCTATTGCGGCTGGCGATGGCGTGCAGGCGGGTGGTGATGTGGTTGCCGATATCGTTGGCGCGATCAACCAATTTTTCCGACTCGATCACGTCGAGCACGGCGAGGGCGGCGGCGCAGGCGAGGGGGTTGCCGGCATAGGTGCCGCCCAGGCCGCCAGGTTCGGGGGCGTCCATGAGGACGGCGCGACCGATCACGCCGGAGAGTGGAAAACCGCCAGCGAGGGATTTGGCGATGGTCATCAAATCGGGTTTGACCCCGGAATGTTCGATGCCGAACATCCGTCCGGTGCGGGCAAAGCCGGTTTGCACTTCATCGGCGATCAGCAGGATGCCGTGCTGGTCGCATAGGCGGCGCAGGGCCTGGAGCAGTTCGGTGGGGGCGGGGATGAAGCCGCCTTCGCCTTGCACCGGTTCGATCACGATGGCGGCGACGCGGGTTGGGTCGATATCGGCGCGGAACAGCATATCGATGGCGCGCAGACTATCGGCGACGGTGACCCCGAACGCCTCGAACGGGAACGGCGCGTGATAGATTTCGGCGGGCATCGGCGCGAAGTTTTTTTTGTAAGGCATGACTTTGCCGGTCATTGCCATGGTGAGCAGGGTGCGCCCGTGATAGCCGCCGGCGAAGGCGATGATGCCGGGTCGTCCGGTCGCGGCGCGGGCGATTTTCACCGCGTTTTCGACCGCTTCGGCGCCGGTGGTCAGGAACAGGGTTTTTGCCGGGCCCTCGATCGGCGCGATGGCGTTGAGCCGCTCGGCGAGGGCGATATAGGGCTCATAAGGCGAGACCTGAAAGCAGGTATGGGTGAAGGCCGCGAGTTGGGCTTCGACGGCGGCGATGACTTTGGGGTGACGATGGCCGGTATTGAGCACGGCGATGCCGGCGGCGAAATCGATGTAACGCTGGCCGTCAGCGTCCCAGAGTTCGGCATTTTCGGCGCGGGTGCAATAAACCGGGTGGGCGATGCCGACGCCACGGGCGATGGCGGCTTGGTGGCGGGTTTGCAGGGCAGTATTGGCGGACATCATCACCTCCGGAATAAGTTTTCACAAACATACCTCGATTTGGGATGGCGCGCTATCAAGCGGATCTGCGTGGGACGATTGACCGGGCTGCATGGATCGTGGTTTGACAGGATATTACACGATAGGTTGATTGCATGACCCAGCCGATGATTGCGGTTTTGTTGCCGTGCTACAATGAGGCGTTGACCATTGCGCAGGTGATTGTGCGGTTTCGCGACGCCCTGCCGGATGCGACGATTTATGTGTTTGACAATAATTCCACCGATGGCACCGCGCAGGTCGCGGCGGATGCGGGCGCGGTGGTGCGCCATGAGCCGTTGCGGGGCAAGGGCTTTGTGATGCGCAGGATGTTTCGTGATATCGAAGCCGATTATTATGTCATTGTTGATGGGGATGACACCTATGATGCGGCTCTGGCGCCGGCGATGTTGGCGCTGGCGGCGGCGGGGCCGAATGATTTGGTGAATTGCGTGCGCCAGGAGACCGGCAGTGAGGCCTATCGGGCCGGGCATCGGCTGGGTAATCGGTTGCTGACCGGCGCGGTGCGGCTGATTTTCGGGGATCGGGTGCGCGATATGTTGTCGGGCTATAAGGTTTTGTCGCGCCGGTTTGTGAAATCGTTCCCGATGCTGGCGACCGGCTTTGATATCGAGACCGAGATTGCGGTGCATGCGCTGGAATTGGCGCTGCCGATTGCGCATCTCGAGGGCGCCTATGCACCACGCCCGCCGGGCTCGGAGAGCAAGCTGCGCACCTATCGCGATGGGTGGCGGATTTTGCGGTTGATTGTGCGGCTGCTGCGTCATGAGCGTCCTTTGGCGTTTTTTGGCGGGTTGGCCGGGTTGGCGTTCGTGCTCGCGGCGGTGCTGATGGTGCCGGTGTTGCGCACCTATCTGGCCACCGGATTGGTGCCGCGCTTGCCGACGGCGGTGTTGGCGACGGGCATTGTGCTGGTGGGCGCATTGAGTTTGACCACGGGGATTATTTTGGACACGGTGACACGGGGGCGACGGGAGGCGCGGTTGCTCGCTTATCTGGGTCAGCGCGCACCGACGATTGGACAGTGAGGTGCTGAGCCGACGATCAGGGGCGTGGGGGCTGGCGGCATTTGGTCTATATGGCGCGGCGGCGGTGCTTTTGTTAGGGCATCGTTATTTGATCGATGGGTCGGGCTATCTCGGTGATGGCACCGATCCATCCTTGTATGTCTGGATGTTTCGGATGCTGCCCTGGGCGATTGCGCATGGGCAATCGCCGTTGATTTTGCGCG
>JAJZEG010000142.1 GCA_021828605.1 Pseudomonadota bacterium
CTACGCGTTGCGCACGGCGGCGAAGCCTGCGGATCGGGAGCATCCTTATGGGCATGCCAAGGCTGAATTATTCAGCGCGGTTGCCGAAGGGGTGATGATTGTGATTGCGGCTGTGCTTATTTTGCAGCGCGTCATTTTGGATATCAGCCACCCGGCTCTGCCGCGCCATGCGACACTCGCGCTGAGTTTGAATGCGGCGGGTGGGGCGATGAACGCGGCTTATGCGATTTATTTGCACCGGTCCGGCGCCGCCGCGCGCCATCCGGCGATTGCTGCGGATGCGGGGCATTTAGTTGCCGATGCGTTCACCACCTTGGGTATTTTAGGGGGGTTGGGTGCGGCGATTTGGTTCCACTTACCGATTTTGGACCCGATTATCGCGATTGTGGTGGCCGGGGAAATTACCGTGATTGGGATGCGCACGGTGGTGCGGTCATTGAGCACTTTGCTGGATCGCGCACCGTCGCCGGATGTGACTGAGCGGGTGCGGGCGTTGCTGCGCGCCCACGGCGATGGGGCGATTGAAGCGCATGATTTGCGTATGCGCGAAGCGGGCAGTTCGCGGTTTTTGGAGTTTCATTTGGTGGTGCCTGGCGCGATGAGTGTGGCGGCCGCCCATGCGATTTGCGACCGGATCGAGGCGGCATTGAAGCTGGAAATACCTGGTGTGGTGATTACTATTCATATTGAACCCGATGCTAAAGCAAAGCGCGAAGGCGTTTTGCTCAACTGAGCAACGGCAAGCAGGAGCGGTTATGGTAAAATTGGATCGGATTACCACGCGCGGCGGAGATGCGGGCGAGACCTCGCTGGCCAACGGCGCGCGGGTGCGTAAGGATCATGGGCGGATCAAGGTTTTCGGGGCCTTGGACGAAGCAAATTGTGCTCTTGGATTTTTACGCGCGGCGTGCGATCATCAGCAAGATATTCAGACGTTACTCAAACAGGTGCAAAATCACTTATTTGATTTGGGTGCGGACTTGGCAATGCCGGGTGAAAGAGAGACTGGTCCACAGATCGACCAGCGCTATCTTATTGTTTTAGAAGAAAATCTCGCGAGATACAATCATCGGTTGCGCCCATTATTAAGCTTTATTTTGCCGGGGGGCACGGATGCGGCCTGTCGCGCGCATTTGGCGCGAACAGCCGTGCGTCGGGCGGAACGAGAGCTGGTGGAGTTAAGTGCTACCGAGGTCATTTCGCCATTGTTAATACCTTATTTGAACAGATTGTCAGATTTATTATTTGTGCTGGCGCGGGTGCTCAATAAGGACGGGCAGGACGATGTGTTGTGGATGCCCGCCGCACAATGATTGTTTTGGAACCGTAACGATTTGGGCGTGATTAGGTGATTAGCGGGAGAAGATTTTTCGAATTTGGCTGGGAAAAGCGGGCGGATTGTCGATGGGTGGGTATTTGGCGAGGAGGTAGTCGAGAAAGGTGGGTTCGGGGGGTTTTGGCGGTTTGATCGGTTTGGGTTTGGGTTTGCGCAGGTGCGCCGGGCGCGGTTTGCGCGGTTTGCGGACTCTTGGGGGGAGTTGGAGGTAAAGTGGGATCGGAAGCGAGAAGAAGCGGCAGAGGGGGCGGAAAACCTGGCGGGCGAGTTGCGGGGTTTGGGCGACCAGAGCGATGGTTTCGGGTTGGGCGAGGAAATGCTCGACATGGTAGCGCGAGACGTTGAGCAGATAGCTGGGCATGCGTTTGCCCAGCCAGTTTTTGCTGGTGGGGATTTTGATTTTTGCGGATTCGGGGGTTGGGGATTCGGATTTCGGGGCTTGATCCCCTGCCCGGCTTGGCGGGCGCGTGGTTGGTGCTTCGGTGGTTGGTATCGAGGGTGGGCGGCGCAGGAGCGCATTAAAGCGGTGCAAAAGGCGGTTAAGGCGGGCTTGGATGGCGAAGAGGAGAGCTGTTTCAACGCGCGCCTCGTGGCCCACACCGAAGATGGTGCGTTTCAGGGTGGTGATGATCGTGGTCAGGGTTTGGGTGGGAGCGAAAGTTTCTGACATGACGTTAGTTTATGGCATAGGAGCGGGTATCTGCGAAAGGGGAAAATTAGGGGGCGGCGCGTTGGATCAGGTCGGCGGCGCGTTCGGCGATCATGATGGTGGGGGCGTTGGTGTTGCCGCGCACCACGCTGGGCATTACTGAGGCATCGACCACGCGCAGGCCCTTTGTGCCGTGGACGCGCAGGCTGGGATCGACCACCGGGCCGATCGCGCAGGTGCTGGTGGGGTGATAGACGGTGTGGGTGTAGCGCTCGATATAGTCCCAGATATCGGCATCGGACTTGGAGGCGGGAACCTGGTGGGCGCCGGTGATATGGGCGCGCAAAGCGGGTTGTTCGGCGATGGCGAGGCCGATGCGCATGCCTTCGAGGGCGCTGGCGCGATCTTCCGGGGTGGCGAAATAATTATGGGTGATACGGGGTTTGGAGCGCGGGTTGGCCGAGCGGAGCGATAATTTGCCCCGGCTGGTCGGTTTGAGCACGCAGGGGCCGAAGCCGAAAGCGTGGGCGGTGGGGATGCCCATGCCTTCCTGATAGAACATTACTGGCGCGGCGTGAAATTGCACGTCGGGTGCAGAAAGGCCGGGACGGGTGCGGAAAAACCCGCCCGCTTCGCCGATATTCGAGGTGAGTGGCCCCCTGCCCTCGCTGGTGAGCAAGGCGACATTTTCCGGGGTGGCGGCGGTCATTAGGGTTTCGGTGTTGGTGAACCAGCTCATCAGGGTCATTGGGTGATCCTGCAATCCTTCACCGACCGGTAAATCGAGGCGGACCGGGATTTGCAGGGCAGCGAGATCGGCGGCGGGGCCGATGCCCGAGAGCATGAG
>JAJZEG010000249.1 GCA_021828605.1 Pseudomonadota bacterium
GGTGCATACGGTGACGCACGCGATCGGCAATCAGGCCTCGGTGGTCAAATTTGTCGATGCGGTGTTTAACCTGCCGCCGCTCGCGACCTTGCCCGATGAACAAAAAGGCCGGGCGATCGGTCGCCAAAAGTTTCATCAGCATAATATGGGGCCGTTCGACGCGGAAACGCCGGACGTGACCAATTTGTTCTCGGCCTTTGATCCGGCCCGGCTCGATGGGCGCGCCAAGCCCCTGCCCGCTCGCTATGCGATGGTGCCGACCGCCTGGACCACCGAATTGCCCGCGCAGACCGGTGCGGATTGTAAAGCCATCGGCGTGGTGCCGACCGATATCCAGCTGCATGAGCCCAACCCGATCCCGGCTGATTTCAACCCGCGCCCGAAAACCAATCCCGGGGATTAACAACCTTGACGTGTTATTTTAGATAATGCATCCTGAAATTGCTGAATGGTTCAGCGTTTCAGGAGGTCATTATGCGCCGATTACGGTTGGGATTGGTTGGTTTAACCTTTGGGGTTGCCCTTGGTGCGAGTGCAGGGGCGCACGCGAATACAGATCGCCATCATTCGGTGGATTTAGCGAAATTGCGCGGCAAGGAATTCAAAACCCTGGCCGCCGCCAAGGCCGCGTGCGGCGCGAGCCCGGTGGTTTGGGTCAATACCAAAGGCATTGTGTTTCACACCGACAAATCGCGCTGGTTCGGCCATACCAGCTCGGGCACCTATAGTTGCCGGAATGCCGCGAAAGCCGCAGGGTTCTGGCAATCGAAATATTGATCGGCGCCGCGCCGATTTGCGGTTGGCGCGGCACCCCACGCGTGTCTATGATGATGGGATGAAAACCGATCCGCGCCTCGCTGACTGGATGCCAGAACTCACCGCCTGGCGCCGCGATTTTCACGCCCATCCCGAATTGGGCTACGCCGAACACCGCACCGCCGCTCTGGTCGCCGAACGGCTCGCCAGTTTCGGGCTTGAGGTCAGCACCGGCATTGGCGGCACCGGCGTGGTCGGCACGCTGCGCCACGGCGCCGGCAACCACGCCATCGCCCTGCGCGCCGATATGGACGCCTTGCCAATGAGCGAAGATAATGATGTCGCCTATCGCTCCACCAATCCAGGGCGGATGCACGCCTGCGGCCATGATGGCCACACCACCACCCTGCTCGCCGCCGCCCGGCTGCTCGCCGCCAAACGCAACTTTTCCGGCACCGTGCATTTCGTGTTCCAGCCCGCCGAAGAAGGCGGCGCCGGAGCCGCACGCATGATCGAAGACGGGTTATTCGACCGCTTCCCCTGCGACGCGATGTTCGGCGCGCATAACGATCCGACCTTGCCCCTCGGCACCGTCTCCGCCTCACCCGGCACGGTTAACGCCGCCGCCGATGAACTCTCGATCACCATCACCGGGCGCGGCGGCCACGCGGCCCGGCCCCACGCCACCATCGACCCGGTGCTGGTCGGCGCGCAAATTATTCTGGGCCTGCAAACCATCGTGTCGCGCCGGGTCAATCCACTCGACTCCTGCGTGGTCTCGATTTGCCAATTTCACGCAGGCAGCGCCCATAACGTGATCCCCGAACAGGCTGTGCTCAACGGCACGGTGCGCACCATGACCGCTTCGGTGCAAAATCAGGTCGCCACCGAAATCCCCGCTTTGATCCGCCACCTCGCCGCCGCCCATCACGCCAGCGCCGAAATTATCTATGATCGCGGCTACCCGCCGGTGGTCAACGACGCCGACGCCGCCAGCCGGTTGCGCGACGCAGCATCCACCCTGCTCGGCGCCAACCAGGTGATCGCCGACTTGCCCGCCTCGATGGGCGCTGAAGATTTCGCCTATTACGCCCATCATCGCCCCGCCTGCTTTTTTCGCATCGGCCAGAATGACGGCACGAACGGCACCTTCGGCCTGCACCATCCGCGTTACGATTTCAACGATCGCGCCATTCCCATCGGCGCCAGCCTGTTCGCCGCCTTGGTCGAGCAGGAATTGCCTGCGTGACCCTGCTATCCACGGGCTCACTGCGCATCGGTATCGACGCGCTGCTGCTCGGCTTTCCCGCTCTGTTTTCCATCGTTAATCCGCTCGGCGGCGCGATTATTTTCAACGAAGTCACAGCCGACCGCACCCACGCCGAACGGCTGATCCTCGCCCGCCGCGTCGCCCTCAACGCCACCCTCGTCATGCTCATCTCACTCTGGGCCGGCACCTACATTCTCAGCTTTTTCGGCATCACCCTCAACGCCCTCCGCCTCGCCGGGGGCCTCGTCGTCGCCACCCGCGCCTACCAAATGCTCACCGCCCCCGAACTGCAAGACGCCCGCAAACAAGCCCAAGCCGAAACCGCCAGCCCAATCGGCCTGCCCGAAATCGGCACCATCGCCTTCTTCCCGCTCACCCTCCCCCTCACCACCGGACCCGGAACCATCGCCGTCGCCATCGCCCTCGGCACCCAACGCCCCGTCTACGGCTCCTCACTCCTCTGGTTTTTCGCCGGGTTATCCCTCGCCGCCCTCGCCACCGCCGCCCTGATCTGGATCGCCTACAGCCTCTCCGACCGGCTCGGCAGCCTGCTCGGCGAAACCGGACGCCATATCGTCGCCCGACTCGCCGCCTTCCTGCTGCTCGGCATCGGCGTGCAAATCATGCTCTCCGGCGCCGTGCCAGTGCTGCATCAGGCGTTGGGGTTGGGTGGGTGACAAGGAAAGGTCAAGGCAAGGGGCGCTGCCCCTTGACCCCGGCAAAGGCGAGCCTTTGCAATCCATTCGTTTTAGGGTTGGGGAGGGCGATCCAGGCACGTGCCGGGGATAGGCTTCGGCATCGCC
>JAJZEG010000299.1 GCA_021828605.1 Pseudomonadota bacterium
CCCGAATAACGGCAAATACAAATAAGGCCCCGGCGGCACACCATATCCCGCAAGCGTCAGCCCGATATCGGTATGCACATGGTGATAGCCGAGCGACCCGGCCGGATCGAAAATCCCGCCAATCCCCACGGTGGAATTCACCATAAACCGCACCAAAGTCGTCCCCGCGTCACGCGGCTTACCCGCCGCCATGAAATTCACCAACTCGCCAGGATCATTCAAATTGCTCATAAAATCCGATACGTGGTGGCGAACACCCACCGTGGTCACCGCCTGATAGCCTTGCGCGACCGGCTTCAACACATTGGCATCCAACACATTGTCGAAATGATACGACGCTTTGTTGAACGGCTTTAACGGATCATTTTGCTGCCGATAAGCCTGATACGCCGCCGCATTGCTGCGCGGCGGTGGCGTCGCGCAGCCGCTCAATAACCCAGCCGCGGTCAGCACAGCGAAAACCCCGGTAGAAATTTTAAAACCCATCACCCGATCCTTTCTGAATCGCCACCATCGCCGCACCCGGCCTGCGCCGCGCGCGGTCGCGCACCGAAGCCGGATACCATGCCGGAACGCTGGCCACGTCCCGCCGGTCGATCCGGCGTAATTGCGCCGCGCGCCGCTGCCGATACAGGCTGCGAAACGCGGCATATGGATCAAGCGATGTTCGCTTGATCCGGCTGATCGTCCCATGCAAAGCGGCCCGCTGATTAGCCGACCCCACCGCAATCGTGCCGTAATCGAACGCCCGGCCCGCTTCACCCGCTGGCATCACCGGCAACGGCGAAATCAGGCCGCTCGCCAGCGTCGCGGTCGCATCCCGCAAATCGGATGGACCCGACAGAGGAATAAACAAATAAGGCCCCTGCGGTACGCCATAATTCGCCAAAACCAACCCCAGATCGGTATAAACCCGCCGATAGCCCAAACCCCGCGCCGGGTCGAAGATTCCGCCAACGCCCATCGTGCTGTTCACCATAAACCGCACCAGCATCGTCCCCGCGTCGCGCGGCTTGCCCGCAGCCATGAACTCAATCACCTCCCGCGGCGCCGCCAAATTTCGAGTGAAATCCTGCAAATGCACCCGCAACCACGACGGCGTCACATGGATATAGGCAACCGCTGCGGGCTTCACAACATGATGATCCAAGCTGTTACTAACCCGATACATCATCCGATTGGCCGGCTGTAGCGGATCATCCTCGTGCCTGAACGAGCGATACGCCACCCGATCGGCCTTGGGCGGCGGCGTCGCACAGCCCGCCAAAATGAGCCCGATCACCGCCAAACTCGCCCAAATCCCGGCTCGCCCCATGCACGACCCTCATCGTCAACTCCCCCACACCAGCGCGGAGTATCGCTGCCAAACATTTAGGAATAGTTTACGAACCGGCAATCCGCGCGTCATAATTATCACTTACTCCTGATTCTGGCCTGAATTTCCCGGAACGGTTGCGAGTGGACAAGTTTTGCCCGCCGAACCATATAGCGAGCAGCCCGGGCAATCCGGACATCCATCTCCCACGGAGGCAGTTCATGGCGTTACAACTCGGCGATACCGCCCCTGATTTCGATCAGGACAGCTCGGCAGGCAACATCAATCTTT
The DNA here is from genome assembly GCA_021828605.1 of Pseudomonadota bacterium. The sequence goes on from JAJZEG010000299.1 coordinate 1,607, forward strand.
ACAGCTATTTAGGCAGCGATTGGGGCATTTTGTTCAGCCACCCCGCCGATTTCACCCCGGTTTGCACCACCGAACTCGCCGCCGTCGCCCGGCTCAAGCCGGAATGGGACAAGCGCCATGTCAAACCGCTCGGCCTCTCGGTCGATACCGGTGAAAACCATATCGGCTGGTCCAAGGATATCGAGGAAACCCAAGGCCAGAAGGTTAATTTCCCGATCCTCGCCGACGCCGATCGCAAGGTCAGCCAGCTTTATGGCATGATCCACCCCAACGCGAGCGCCACCGCCACCGTGCGCTCGGTGTTCATCATCGATCCGGCCAAAAAAATCCGCCTCATCCTCACCTACCCGATGGCCACCGGGCGCAATTTCAACGAAATCCTGCGCACCATCGATAGTTTGCAGCTCACCGATTCCACCAAAGTCGCCACCCCGGCCAACTGGCAGGACGGCGATGACGTGATCATCCTCGCCTCCGTGCCCGATGCGGAAGCCAAACAGCGCTTCCCCGACGGTTTCAAAACCCTCAAACCCTATCTGCGCCTGGTTAAACAACCCAAACTTCCCCACGCCTGACCTGACGCGCTTTGCCCGGCCTGGGCCCAACCCTCCCGCCGATCCGACCGTTACCACCCGGATCGGCGGGCAGTTGTCATAAAAGCTTCACCAAACTGTCATTGTCGTGGCATGACTTCCCTGTATTCATCGCGCAGCCGGGTGCTGCGCCCGCAATCAGAAGGGTGCCATGCCTGACGCCGTCACACGAATCGACCCGGTGGCCATGAGCGACGCCGCAATCCCGCGCATCGCCGTGCGCGCGCTGCGGTTTTACTATGGCGACGTCGCCGCCCTGCGCGACGTCTCGATCGATTTCCCTGACCGCCAGACCACCGCGATGATCGGCCCCTCGGGCTGCGGCAAATCCACTTTGCTGCGCGTGCTCAACCGCATGTATGATCTCTATCCCGGCCAACGCGCCGAAGGCGAAGTGCTGCTCGATGGCGAAAACATCCTCGCCCCCGGGATCGACCTTAATCGCCTGCGGCGGCGCGTCGGCATGGTGTTCCAAAAACCAACCCCCTTCCCAAAATCGATTTATGAAAACGTCGCCTTTGGCGTGCGTCTGCATGAACGCCTGTCGCGCGCGGCCATGGATGAACGGGTCGAATGGTCGCTCACCCGCGCGGCCCTGTGGGGCGAGGTCAAGGACAAATTGCATCAA
>JAJZEG010000363.1 GCA_021828605.1 Pseudomonadota bacterium
ATGCCCTGGCCCTGTTCACGCAACTGGCGGCTGACAGTTTTTTACGCCTGAGCGTCGGCGCGCTGCAATTTCGCGCCGCTGCCCGGATCACCGATCAATACCGGCTGGGCCTGCGCGCGGGCGACGCTTTGCATCTTGCCATCTGCGCGGATCACGGCGCCACGCTCTGCACGCTTGATCGCCGCCTCGGCGAAGCGGGCGCGGCACTGGGCGTGAAAACGATGTTACTCTGAGCCGTCAGCCGCTCAAGACCGCAACCACTCGTGTCCTGCCCCTGAAATCCAACGGATTTCAGGATCGGGACGGTCAAGCTTTGTATTTGCTCGTGTCCACTCTGATCCTGAAATCCAACGGATTTCAGGATCGGGACACGAGGTCCGAATCCGGCGAGACCGCGCGCGCTAATCATGCCATGATCCACTCATGCAGCTTGACCCCGATATTTGCTACCGCGCCATTCTGGCCCGTGATGCGCGGTTCGATGGGCGGTTTTTCACCGGCGTTCACACCACCGGCATTTATTGTCGGCCGATTTGTCCCGCGACCGCGCCGCGCCGCGATCATGTCAGTTTTCATCTCAGCGCCGCCGCTGCCCAGGCGGCGGGTTTTCGGCCTTGCCTGCGCTGCCGCCCGGAAACCACGCCCGACATCGCTGCCTGGTATGGGACCAGAAACACCGTATCGCGCGCCATGACCTTAATCGCGGAAGGTGCTTTGAATAATGCCGGGATCGATGTGCTCGCCGACCGGCTCGGGCTGGGCGCGCGGCAGTTGCGCCGCCTGTTTCAAACCCATCTGGGCGCAGCACCGCTCGCGATTGCCAATGCCCGCAGGATTGATTTGGCCAAGCAATTGATCACCGAAACGACCCTGCCGCTCAGCGATGTTGCCCTGGCTGCGGGTTTTCGCAGCATCCGCCGTTTCAATGCCAGTTTCCAAGCCATTTATCGGCAAACCCCCAGCGCCCTGCGCCGCCCCAACCCGGATCGCCGGGCAGCCAACCCCGCACCAAACGTCGTGTTAAACGCCACCCCGATCTGCCCTGGCCTGACCCTCATTTTGCCCTATAAACCGCCTTATGATTGGGACGCTTTGTTGCAGCATTTCGCCAACCGAGCGATCACCGGCGTTGAGAGCGTCACGACCACGCACTATGCTCGGATTATCACCCTGCATAACGCAGCCAACGCCATCGGCACCATCAGCGTGACCCGCGCGCCCAAAGCCCATGCGCTCACCGCCACTATCCGCTTCCCGGTCATCGCGGCGCTGCCCGGTATCGTCGAGCGGTTGCGCCGCCTGTTCGATCTGGGTGCCGACCCGGCTCTGATTGATGCCCATTTGGCCCACGACCCTTTGTTGGCACCGTCGATTGCAGCACATCCAGGCCTGCGCGTTCCCGGCGCCTGGGACGGGTTTGAAATGGCGGTCCGCGCCATCCTGCACCAGCATGTCAGCCTCGCCGCCGCCGTCCGCCTGTTAACCCGGCTGGTCGATCAGTTCGGCGCCAAGATTCCGCCAGACATAAGCTGCCACAGCCACCCGACGCTCACCCACCGGTTTCCAACGCCCCGCGAAATCGCTGCCATCGCTCCGGCAACGCTCGCCGCGACGCTCACAATCCCGATACGCCGCGCCGCGAGCATCATTGGCCTCGCTCACGCCGCCTTGAACCAACCGACCTGGTTCGCGCCGGGCGCACCGCTCGATCACGCGATCAACACCCTCACCACTTTGCCGGGCATCGGACCCTGGACCGCCCAAATGATCGCGCTGCGCGCGTTGCACGAGCCCGACGCCTTCCCGAACACCGACCTGGTGCTCCGCCGCGCCCTCAACCATGATCTACCCGTGCTCAATGACCCCGGTCCATCCCGCACCGCCCACCACGCCCGCACCGAATCCTGGCGCCCATGGCGGGCTTACGCCGCGCAACATCTCTGGACCCGGAGCTGACCGATGACCCTCACTCTCCATATCAGCCAAATGCCATCGCCCCTCGGCACACTGTTTCTGATTTATCATGGCAAAACCTTGCATGTTCTCGATTTCGTAGACCAATATCCACCCCCATCCAATCACCGGGCGGACCCGTTCGTCCGCCTGCTCAAATCTTATGGGCCCTACTCCTTAACAAAAGCTGAAAATCCTTTCGAAAATTTGCTCACCGCCTATTTCGCGGGTGATCTCACCGCGCTCGACGGCATCACCACCCAACCCGCCGGCACCGTATTTCAGCGCCGGGTCTGGTCGGTTCTGCGCGCGATCCCGCCCGCAACCACCACCACTTACGGCACCATCGCGCAGCAAATCGGCGCCCCCAAAGCCAGCCGCGCGGTCGGCCTTGCCATCGGCGCCAACCCGATCTCCCTGGTTATTCCCTGTCATCGGATCATCGGCGCCAATGGCACCCTCACCGGCTATGGCGGCGGGTTGCCCCGCAAATCCTGGCTGCTCGCGCATGAATCGCCAGCCAAAATCGCCGCCAACCCGGCCCGATAGGTCGGATAGCGCCACGCGATCCCCAGCATTGCCTTGGTTTGCTCATTCAACACAAGACGATTTTCGCTCCAAAATGAGAGCGCCATCGCCGACATGCCCGCCTGCGCCTCAGCAAAATCCATCAATGGCGGCGGTGCGACACCAAGCAGCCTTGCCGCATAAGCCACCACTTCCGCACTCGCCGCCGGTTCGTCATCGGCGAAATTCAGCACCCGCAACCCCGTGCGCCCCGCCGTGCGCCGCGCCGCGATCACCCCTGTTGCAATATCGGCCACATGGATCCGGCTGAACAAATGCCCGGGCCGATCAATCCG